>DAIPLH010000009.1:0-4736 GCA_036769325.1 Bacteroidota bacterium | reverse complement strand
TCACACCAAATGACAAGTCTTCCCATGAGAACTTCCGGGAACTGTACGGGATGAGAATGGAAGACCATCTCCTGATTGAAGCGAATCTCCTCAGAGAATTCCAGAAGCAACCTTCGTAATCCCGCAACGCCCTCACGGCAGTACAATCACCTCTGTTGTTCGTTCGCTCCCAGAAAGTGATCAATGATCATCCTGCTGTCTTCGACAGGATCCGTTTTGTAGGGTGATTCAAACTCCGGCGTGATTCTCGCAGTCAGGCGTCTCGCTGCGCTCCGCACCCCCAACGGGACTGACTGGTCAAGGTGAACATTCCGTAGCTGATTCATGGCATCGATCCCCCAGAACTTCCTCGGATGCTGCTGGAGCCAGAATCGGATTGCAATGCCGGATGCCCTGCGTGCACAAACACGAACCATCCCGGCGTTTCCCTCCCCTGAAGCCTGGGCAGCCTGCGACAGTTCTTTTTCAATCAGTTCGACCGCTGTTTCTCTGGTCAGTTCATCCATTGCTCTTGCTCCGTTAACTTCCTGCAGACGAAAATTTCTCGTCATGCCAGTCTCTGGTCATCTCCATCCAGAACACAAGGCCCCGCCATTCACCATACCGCGAGTACCGTGACTCGATCGTCCGGTCTTTCACACTTCTTCCTTTATGATACAGTGAATAATACTTCGAACGCACCCAGGAATCAAGCGCGAGAAAATCATACCTGCCCAGCAGTCTGAGCACGTTCTGCGCGGCATAGGGACCGATTCCCTTCACTGCGAGCAGTGACTTCAAAAGTTCTTCGGTCGGAATACGAGGATCCCTCCACTGCTCCGGATCAAGTTTCCCCGATGCGACTCTGTCTGCAAGTTGAAGCAGATACGGGGCTCTGTACCCTGCTTTGACCTCCCTGCGCAGGAACTGCTCGGTCGTTCCCGCCAGCAGGGTAGCAGATGGAAAGCCCCGGAAACCATTATCCGATGCATTGCCGAACAACCCGACAAGATTGGTTGTCATCAATGTCGTCAGCGACCACGTGCAGTTGGTGGTGCAGATCATCTTGACCATGTCTTCGAACACAGTCGGTGCCCGGAGAAGTCGGCCTGCACGCATGCTGGCAATCCATCGGTAGGCCGGAATTTTTCCAATCGTCCGATGAAAGTCGGTGAAGTCCTCATCAAGCCGGAACATCGCTTCAATGTCTTTGCGAATGAGCTTCCGGTCCGCCGGGCCTAAGCGTGCTCGTGTCCTGTAGTTGACCGCTATCTTCCCGCTCGACCCCGATATGGTACATTGAACGGTTCTCCCTCCGGGCAAATCCAGTACCCGCGTAAGTTCCTTGCGATCGGAATCGACGGAGAAGGGCGGCAGGGAGTACCAGCCATGACTGTACACCGTCAGCCAGAAGTTGAAGGCCGGCGATGTTGTCACAGTAAGAGAATGAGATATCCGAGCCGCGGTTGACGTCACGCAAGACTCGCTAGGGTGTCGAGAAGAGCACCATTGCCTTCACGCGGGCAATGAGGTCATCCGGATGAATACCGTCATAGCCAAGGGACATCGCGAGTTCGTCCCCGTTGAGCCGATCTCCCCTCGCCCAGAGTCCCCTGAGAAACTCACCGGTTTCATGGTTCTCAAACCAGTTCGCACCAAATTTTTCCGAGAGAACTTTGCTCAGCTGGGCCTCAAGGAACCAGGCACGCAGGTAACCGGCTGAGTAATACAGAGGGTCAAGGTCTGTCAGATAGCGTTTCGCGTCGGATGGAACAGGGAGATATCCTGTGGCATCGCTGAGCAGTTCGGCGTAGGCCTTATCGGGTGAAGGTCCTCCGGAGTGAAGGTGCAGTTCATAAAGGAACTTCGCGCTGTACCTGCGGATGTAGTAGAGTCGGTAAAAGGCATGAAAACGAACGAAATCCTTGAGGTCCTTCGTTGGCATCGAGGTGAACTGCCGCAGCCAGGCCTGATTGGAGAATGTGTATTCCGAGAGAAATGCGAACGTTTCGGTAACAGTTGGCTCACCCATGTACTTGAATTCAATAGCATGCTCAGTCGTGCTCGCGAAATGAAGCCCGTGGCCAACCTCGTGAAAGAGCGCAGAAAAGTCGTCGGAACCACCCGTTGGCTTGATGCTCAGCCGGACGTCGGAAGGTACCTCGATCGGAAAGCACACCGCGCGCGGATTCTTTGTCTCCCTCGGTTCGGAATCAATCTGCAGGTTGTTCATGCTTCCGATATCGATACCCATGCCTGCGTAGGTGCGGAGGACTGCAGGCATCATTGAATCACCGCGAAAGAAGGCGGTGAATCGCTCACTGCGGAACAGGGGAGACGTATCGTACCGATGGAAATTTCCGCGATTGATTCCCGGATAACGACTCAGCTGCTCATCCAGAAGCTGCATGTACAGATCTTTCGTGTCCGCCAGTACCATTTCACAGACACGCTTGAACTCATCAAGGTCGATTCCCTTTAGCTCTTCCAGCATTGCATTGTATGAAGGATATCCCAGGTCGCGCGAAAGTTGCTGATAAGTGTTCTCCACGCGAATGAGCATTGTATTCAGTGAATCGAGGACGGGATCGACCGCTACATAGATCTCAGCCCTTTTTTCCTGACTCTTCTCTTTGGCAAGTAACGACGGAATCTGTCTGTACGGAACATCCTTCCCGGCAACCTTGACCATGATCGTCGATTCAACATTGCTCACGCTGTCAGTCAGTGCTGCGATCTGCTTTCCGATGAACTCCATGGATAGGTACCGCTTGAAATAATGGAGCCTCTTTCGCTGAGTTGAGTCGGGTTCGTCAAGTTCCGCCTGTTTTACCAATTCGATGTTCTGAAGCGTGAACAAATCAACGTTGGACTTGTATAGTGAATCCTGATTTGACATCTTGCCGAAAACCCAGTTTTCCCATCCCATCTGGGATTGTGCCCTGATCAACTGTTCGGCGGATACGCGGAGAGAATCAATTCTTGCCATATTCTCGCGATGGCCTGGGCCACACGAGGAAAGACAAAGGGCAATGAATGGAACAGCAAGGGTGAGAAAAGTCTTTTTCATGGACGAATCTTCCGGGGATTGACAGAAAGGATTGCAATGAATCTAGGGGATGATAATGAGAGAAGCAAGGAGGAGGGAAGATTTGAATCCAGCCGCGAAGACTCTAAGACGCGAAGGAAAGGCTTTGGGACTATGCGACCTGGTCCGCTCCAAGGTGAGGTTGAGCCGGTTGTCGATTGTTGATTCACAATTGTTGAATGTCAGTCGACAATTGAAAATCGACAATGTGGGGGTTGAATATATTCAACCCCGACTGATTGATCCGAGCTCCGTTAGGCTCGCCCCCGCCTGACCTTCTTGTCCATTGAAGGCGGGCAGGCGACCGAATGAAGAGGCTCACGATGTCGTTCGCCGGCCCGACGTCATTGTTCAACGGGATCCGGCGGGGGGCGGCCTGTGAAACAGGCGGCGTATTTCCGACACACGACATCAGTGTTGTGTGTCAGTTTCCTTTACTAAGTCCCGTTAGGGACGGCCTGTTTGTAGAACTGAATACGTAGGATAATTCTCGAAAGCTCCGTAGGAGCGGCCTGTTCAATCAGTCAAGGTATTTCTGAAACACCACACCAGAGAGAACAGGGGAATCCTACTTGAGTAGAAGGAGCTTTCCGGTTATCGTTTCCAGTCCGCTTGCCTGAAGAATGTAGAAATAGACCCCGCTCGCATTCTGTGATGCATTCCATTCGACACGATGAGTGCCTGCAGACAGATCATCCGAGATCAGTGTGGCTACGTTCTCCCCCAGCGTGTTGAAAATCTTCAACGACACGTAGCTCGTTTGGGGAAGCGAAAATTGTAGAGTCGTTGAGGGATTGAAAGGATTTGGGTAGCTCTGAACGGCAAGAAATGACCCATGCTCCGACGGTTCTACCTGCTCAGGCGACCCTGCGGCCAGTTTTGTGAAGCTGAGCGTATCGCTATCCATGATACTATCAGGATATGTGCCCACGTAGAGAATAAAGATGTAGTCTCCGGCCGGCGCATTTCCTGGCACGGCCAGGGATCGTCCTTTACTGACAGAGGCAGCCGAACCGAATGTCTTCTCTCTTGGTCCAAATGCGATGACTGGTGGTGGGCCCGGGCGCTCTGTGATTATCCAGATGTCAGTGTTCTGAGGAATAGTTGTGTTGTTGACAAAGTGCATTGTGTATTCAAAAGAACCTCCTTCAGGTGGAATTGTAATCGGAGAATCACTGGAGGTAATTCTGGCGGAGATCGGTTCGATTGGATGAAAACCTCCATAGACGTATGCCGAACCTGAACCTGATCCGTTGTCGTCGTCAAGATACGACCCAATCAAGATATGTTCCGAAGACATCGCAACGGCATTCCCAAAATAGGAAAAGGGTGCTCCGTCACTCGCAACAAGGATTGTCTCTTCAATCCATGACTGGCCGAATCTCCTGAAGAGATAGGCAGATCCTGCTGCATTACCGTTTCGATCATCAAATTCTGCGCCTACGAGAACAAAGTCGTCCTCGATATCAACTGAGTGCCCAAACCCAAAAAATAGACCCTCCGGTCTTATTCTATCTTCGGTTGTCCAACCAGAAGTATCATTCAAGAAAATGTGTACCTGATTGGAAAAAATTGCCCCAACGACTGCGCGGTTATTTGAAATTGCTACAGCACCTCCAAACCTTCCATTAGATGAGGGATTCCTTTCGGTCAAGACGACCTCTTCCTC
>DAIPLH010000229.1:4985-5365 GCA_036769325.1 Bacteroidota bacterium | reverse complement strand
TTTTCCTGAACGCGACCGGGCTTCCATTTGACGGGAATGCTCTGAGAATCAGCAACGACGGGGGTCTGACCTGGACGGAGCTCCTTCATGGTCTCTGTCATGCGCAGATTGGTTGTGCTGCCCCATTTGTTGAGTCGGGTCCGCTTCCTGAGACAGCGGTCTACTCATCGTTGAATCCCGTTTTCCTTCTGAAGAGTACTGATGGGGGAACAGAGTGGGACACTCTTTCATTACCACCGGAACCCGGCTTGTGGTCCATCGCCATATCCTCCATGGACCCCCAGGTGTTCTACGCTTCATTTGCCACCCCGGCCCGTGTTTTTCGAACCGATGACGGCGGGACAACATGGAAGGATCTCGCTTTTCCCCTTCCCGGAGTT
>DAIPLH010000229.1:0-4975 GCA_036769325.1 Bacteroidota bacterium | reverse complement strand
GCCGCAGTCCGGGGTTACGGCATGTTCAAGTCGACCGATGGGGGACAGTCCTGGACAGAGATGAACAATGGTCTTTTCGAAGAGAACCGTGAAATCCTTGCGATGGCTGTCAACCCCCTTAACCCTGATGAGATTTTTCTTGGCATGACGGATGACTCGCTTGACGCTGTCAGTGACCTTGTCTACGCCACTGCGGATGCCGGGGCAAATTGGTTCCGATTCGCCGATGGACTTCCTGCCTCAGGGCACGTGAGCACGCTGTCAATCGATCCACGTGAGTTCCGACTTTTTGCAGGCGTCAACTCGGCTGACTCGACCGCCTCAGGTGTCTATCAGCTCAGTCCGGCGGTTTCTATCGTTGAAGGACCTCCTGACAAACAGGGTACAGTGCAACTCTTTCAGAATAGCCCAAACCCATTCAATGCACAGACCGTCATTCGCTTCAGCCTCGGGCGCCGGTCGAATGTGAGGATCACCTTGTTCTCTCTCCTGGGGGAGTTGATCGGGGCCTTGCTGGTTCAGGAGATGGATGCCGGAGAACATCAGGTGGTGTTTCATGATGATGGCCTTTCAACGGGAATTTATTTCTACACACTTGAAACAGAGACAACGAGGATTGTACGGCGCATGACCCTTTTGAAGTAAAACACCTCGCCAGCCCGCAATACGATCCGCCATCCGGTTCTTCCGCGATCGTCAATTCCTCCTTCAGAGGGACTGACAGAAGGGAGAGCCCTGCCAATCCCGCCTTCATCATTCACTTCACATAATTTTTTTGGAGGACACAATGAGGACTCTATTCACGATGGCCCGCCTCATTGTTGCGCTTTTCCTTTTTTCCCTGACCATTGCGTCGGGACAGGAGTACTACACCAGAACTGCCGGGCCAATGACCCCTGGTGATCTGACAGAACCGATCATCGGCAATCAGTGGATGTCCAGCTCGACTGATATCCAGGTCTACCCCAGCAGCAATGATCAATCGGAAGTTTCGATAGCTGTGAATTGGTGCAACACGAACAACATGCTGATTGGGGGGAATGTTGTAGGTTCACTCGGGTACTCTCAGGGTTATTACTACTCTGAAGATTGCGGGATGACATGGTCCGGGAGTGATCAGTTGCCGGGAACGCCGTACTACACCTCGGATCCCTCCGTTGCCTATGATGTCTATACGATCGGAAATCCAGGAAACTACTCAAGCGGCTATTTCAACTACCTCCGGTTTGAGGGCTTCTTCTACGGGCTTGCTGTCAACAAGACGACGGATGGAGGGCACACATGGGGATCGGCGGTCAGTATTCCGAGTCCCGGGGATCCGGACAAGAATCACATGGCAATCGATCCAACGACCGGGCCCTACGCAAACAATATCTATGTCGCGTACACCGACTTTGCCTCATTCCCCGGAAGTCCGGTACGGCTTTCCCGCTCAACGGACAGAGGAGCCTCGTTCTCTGTTCCGGTCAATATCAGTCAGGGAACAACGAGTCTATTCTCCCAGGGTATCAATCTTGCCGTAGGCCCGCAGGGGCATGCTTACGCAGCCTGGGCAATCTACGACGACTGGAATGACATCGATCCGAACATTTGGGATGAGGAAGCAATCGGCTTTACGAGGTCCACAAACGGAGGGATCACCTGGGAAACTCCACGCAGGATTCTTGAGATTGAAGGAATCCGCGGGATGTGGAGTCATAAGAACCCTTCGTCCGAACTGATTCGCGTGAATGGCTTTCCGGTTCTGGCAGTTGACCGGAGCGGGGGCGCCTACAATGGCAGACTCTACCTGGTATGGGCGAACAAAGGGTCGGGGGATGACAAGGCCGATATCCTTCTGAGTAAATCGACAGACGGTGGGGCAACGTGGTCCGCCCCGGTTCGCGTCAACGATGACTTCACACCAAATGATCAATGGTTTCCGTGGATCACCGTTAGTCCGTATGGACGGTTAACGATTGTGTTCTATGATAGCAGAAGCGACACCTTTTCACCGATGAATCAGGAGACTGAAACGTGGGTTGCGGAATCGGTTGATGGTGGAGCGACATTCCTGAATTCCCGCGTGAGTGACATTTCATTCGTCCCGGAGCCAGTCCCGAATACTGCGACGGGGTATATGGGCGATTATCTCGGCATTGCGTCAAAAGCAGGCAGCGCGTATCCCTGCTGGCCTGACAACAGGACCGGAAGGTTCCAGGTTTATTTGGACATTCATGACACCTACGTTGCCGACCTCCAGAATCTCGCGGCGGCCGGCAGATCACCGGCACAGTTTGCCACAGCGTACGGAACAAGCCCGAAGATTATCTTCGCCGGCGGCAAATGGCACAGGCTCTTCCACGTTAATGAATACATCGCGTATTCACAGTCCGTCAACGACGGAGCAACCTGGATCGGGTCTACCCTGATCTCCGGAAGCGCAACCGGCTGGTTGAGCAACCCCTCGCTCATCTATTCCGCAGGAAAGCTCCATTCCGTGTTTCGTTCCGAAGATGGCGGAGTGTATCATGTTCGGGGTACAACAGAAGGTGTGTGGGAAGTCCCCCAGCGGATCGCAAGCATTGATGGATTCATTCATGGGATTGCATCGGTAATTGACAACTATGGAATCGGACACGTCTTCTACTCGTACACAAACCCCCCTTCCACAGCGTGTCAGCTGATGTATGGCACATTCAACAGCGCCGCACCCGTTCGAATTCTCAGCGCGGTTACAAGTATTGGTTTCTCAACCATTCCGTTTGAGAGAATTTCGGCTGCTGTGGATGCTTCAACCTCTACTCCTCATGTTGTCTGGGAGAACAACAACGAAATCATTCACCGGTACAAGTCAGGAAGCAACTGGTCAACGACGACAAATGTCAGCAGCAGCGCTTCTCCATCCGGTTTCCCTGTGCTGACAACGCAGAGTGGAACCTCGCATGTTGCCTGGCAGGAGACTTTGGGGGACAACACCGAGATCTTTTACCGGACGCGTACATCAGCGGGGATATGGTCTTCGACACGAAACCTCAGCAACACAACGAGTCCCTCGATTCAACCCTGCATGACGAGCCCTGTCAACAACGATCCGCTTGTTGTCTGGGCTGACAGTCTTTCCGGGAATTTCGATCTGCGCTACGCACTGCCGGTAACAGGAGAAACCGGAGTGCTTGGGTCGACGCCTGCCCAATCACGTTATCCGGCGTGCGGAGTCAGGAACACGCGGACGACGGCAAGGGTGGTGTTCCTTTGCACGGACGGATCGACGTCGCTCTACGAAGTACTGGCGGGGAAAATGGACTTCATTCCCGGAGGTGGAGGATTGAAGATGGCAAAGGCCACTGCGAAGCAGGAGCCGGATGGACTTTCTCTGTTTCCTAACTCCCCCAATCCATTTAATCCGGCCACGCAGATCCGGTTTCAGATCCCTTCAGCAGGCCGTGTGTCCCTCAAAGTCTATGATATCATCGGCCAGGAGATCGCAACACTTGTTGACGGCGACCGCACGGCCGGGGAACACACTGTCTCCTTTGATGCGTCCGGTCTTCCCAGTGGAATCTATCTCTATCGTCTGCAGCACGGCAGCGGGAGTCGGATTGGGCGGATGATTCTCGCGAGGTAGCGGATTTATCCGAAACAGGGAATGCCACCGCCGCATTCCCTGTTTTTGGGAAGCCCGTGTATTTCCCTTGCATTTCATCGCCTCCCTCTCTATATTTTTCCACATTTCGTTATTGTCGGGGAGAACTCCCCGGGGGGAAGTTAAACCCCCATATCAAACATGAACTTTCCCACAACCTTCCTGACCGCTCCGACATCCTGACAAGAATGGTGAGAGGTTTGTTGAACAATTGCCGGATGGCGATACATCAGTCCGGAGGGAGAAGGGGTTCCTGAACTCTCGAATGAACCTCTTCAACAAGGTAGTCGTCGGTACACTCCCCCTCGTTCCACGGTCCATAGTCCGGTATTTTGCAAACCGTTACATTGCAGGGGAATCCATCCAGGACGCCGCCCGGTGTGTGCGTGAAATCAGCGCCGATGGCAAGATGGCGACACTGGATGTCCTGGGGGAGGATATCCACACCAAAGAAGAGGCGATCGAAGCGAGGACGCAGAATATCAGGGTCCTAGAGACAATCGCAGCGGAGAAGCTCAATTCCAATCTTTCCATCAAGTTGACGTCTCTGGGTCTGAAGCTGGGGAAGGAATTCTGCGCCGAGAATGTCCGGGAGATCCTGATGGCAGCGAAGAAATTTGAGAACTTTGTCCGCGTCGACATGGAAGATTCCACGTGTACATCCGACACGATCGATATTTTTCTCAGGTTACAGAAGGAGTTTCCGCGTTCCGGGATTGTCCTTCAGGCGTACATGAAGCGGTCCCAGGCGGATGCCCGGGAGCTCGTCAAGTCGAACACCAATTTCCGTCTTTGCAAGGGGATCTATAAAGAACCGCCGGGAATAGCCTACCAGGGCAGGGATGAAATCCGCCAGAATTTCCTCAAACTCCTTGAGTTGATGCTTGGTTCGGGGTGCTATGTTGGTATCGCCACCCATGACTCTGTTCTTGTCGATGGCTCACTCAGGATCGTGAGAAACCTCAATCTCAACACCAGTCAGTACGAGTTTCAGATGCTTCTGGGAGTGCAGCCCGACCTGCGGCAAAAACTGGTGGCAGAAGGGCACCGGATGCGCCTCTATGTCCCCTTTGGTGCACAGTGGCATGCCTACTCGATGCGGAGGTTCAAAGAAAACCCGGAGGTTGCGGGGTATGTGTTCAAGGCACTGTTCAAACGCAATATCAAGTCTCACGCCCCACTGAAGAACCAACCATCAACCATTCACACGTGAGGAGTAATCATGGCTGACAACAAGCCCTTCCAGCCGTACATTCCTGCATCGCAGACAATCGCTGAGTTCACCGTCAAGGCCATCGTCCTCGGGTCGATCTTCGGCCTGATCTTCGGCGCGGCCACGGTGTATCTGGC
>DAIPLH010000228.1:0-5365 GCA_036769325.1 Bacteroidota bacterium | reverse complement strand
AAGGGGGTTCCTCCGGCTTAATCGCAATGGCTCTTCGATAGAGTGCAATAGCGGAGTCCGTCATTCCGAGCTTTGAATAAATTCTGGCGAGTTCGTACATCGCAATGTCTGCTTTAGGATCAAGGAGCAGAACATGCTTCAACGATTTGATTGCTCCTTCAGTATCCCCTCCACGGTGGCGAGCTTCCGCGAGTCTGAAATGACCCTGCAGATCGTTTCGGATCAAGTTCACCCCCGGTTCAAGATAGAGCAGAGCCGAGTCAGCGTAGCGGGCGCGGCTATCGTGTTCAGCCATGTAGTATGTATAGGCCATTCCCTTTCGCAGGCCTTCACCGCCGTCAGACCGGTCGAGAAACGGAACAAGTTCTACCGCCTCCTTCTTCACAGGGGGCCGTTTCAGCGTGGACCAATCAATCGGTTTCCTGGCGTCGATTCTGATCCAATGGTCAGTACTGGAAACACCATGAAGTGTGTTATCGGTCCCTGTCCGATTCATATGACATGAGACGCAATCGTCGGTTTTCTGGTGTGGATGCCTCCCCGGCTTGAAGTCGGCAATGGGGTGACAATTAATGCACTTCTCCCGGTAGTGCTCCATGGTGAACGTCTTGATCGAATAGTGCGGGTTGTGGCACGTAATGCATGTAAACTCTCCGTTGCTCTTCCTGAAACAGGCACTGAGAGTCAATCGTTGCGGACTGTCGCCAACCTCGATGACCTCCTCGAGTGTTTCTTTGGGGAAGTACACAGACCTGTGAGTGTTGAGTTTAACCCCGGGTCTGTAGCCGAACCAGTCCTCCATCGACTTCAGCACCCATGCTTTTCCCATGAGATGGCATTGTTGGCAAACATCGATCCTTTCCTGCGGGAGAAGTCGGGCGGGATTAACAATCGTGGGGATTGCATCGGAATGAACCTCACCGCTTCCGGATGCCTGCTGAACATGAAGCTCTCCGGGTCCGTGGCACCGCTCACAACCAATTCCGAGTGTATACGGAGGGACATACCTGTTCCGAGCGGCCGGTGATTCTTCGAGGTAAGAATTGTGACACGATATGCATTTACCGCCCGCAAACCGGGAGAATCGAAGGTTCTCGAAATCTCTGTACCCGGGGCTGAGGTCCCACTCCTGCCTGTGGACGTACCATGTAAGCGGCAGTTCATACAACATTCCGTTCTCATCATTGAAGTACATCCTGAGGTTGTTACCGGATCCTATAACATACTCGGCTTCCACAAGCCGTTCATGAATGAGCGATCCATTCTTGTCCAGTCTGAATTCCCTCTGAAAGTATTTTCCCGACCGCTGAATCATTTCATAATAGAAATTCTTGACAGGATCATAGACCGGTTTGGCTTGAGGGAAAATCTCAATCAGATTTGAGGAATCAAGTTTCGACATTGATCTTCCCATCTCGGATTGTGCAAAAGCCGCTGCGATTTCCTGATGGCATGGCGTACACTTCTCCGATCCCACGTAGTGCACGGAAGGAGAGAGATTGGCAAACGGAAGAGGTTCATCCTGCGGTCTTGTGCAGCCGAACAATCCTGCCGAAACCGTGAATGTGAAAAGAAGGGATCGTTTCAAGGGGAGGTGATGTTCTTAACTGGGCCGAAACGGGATTTTCAAGAAGGCGATTCCTTTTCTTGAATCTACAAAGACGATAGTGGAGATACAATGGAGAGACGGATATTGACCCAGTTTGCAACGTAGCCGCCACAACGCACGCCGGGCAGGCCAGGGATGCCAAAAGTTTTTGTTGAAAGCGACACAAAACAATTTAGGTTTGGCGTCATGGCGGTTCAATAAATAAGATGGCCTGATCAGGCTCTGAGTAATGACAAGCCAAGAATTGACTTGACTCTTGTCCTGGTGGCTGATATATTGCACCCCTCAACAAGTTCTTTGATACAAAAGTGCTGGTGTCCCGGTTGATCCCGGGATGAAAAGGGAATTCCGTTAAAAGCGGAAGCTGCCCCGCAACTGTAAGTGACCCGTATGCAGGGTTCCACTGCCCGTCAGGGTGGGAAGGATCTGCAAGTGTTCCGGTCACAAGCCAGGAGACCTGCCAGTGCTCAGTTCCTCAATATGCCTTCGCGGGAAGGTCGGGAAGAGTCTGTAAAGCCCGACTGTCTCTTTGACGGCCGGGCTTTCTTATTTATCAACCGGGATGACCAGACATATCCACATATTTATTAACACCTCTCTGGCGCTCCTTTTTTGGTTTAGCAGATTATGCTATTCTCAAGAATATCAATATGTTATGGACGGTCTCGCTGGTGGAAGCTCAGATTCAACACTTTCTTATCAACTTGCTTATCTGAGCAATGATCAAGATCGCCAGCGGGGTGGGGGAGGTATCCGTGAGTTTGATGAGGTTGTCGTTACCGCGTTGAGGTTTGCCCCAACTCTGCCCGAATCCCCTTCCTTTGTGACCATGATTGGCTCCACCCGGCTCAATCTGGGCGTTTCCTCGTCGCTTGCAGGAGCAATAGCAAGTGTTCCCGGGATCCACATTAAGGATTACGGCGGGACATCCGGATTAAAGACCATCTCGCAGCGTGGGTTAGGAGCTGAGCATACCCTGGTGCTTCTCAACGGAATGAGGGTCAGTTCTTTTCAAAATGGGCTTGTTGACCTTGGCTTGTTCCCGATCGGGGAGATTGAACGGATTGAAGTTCTTCACGGAGGGCAATCAGCGGTCCACGGGTCTGACGCGATCGGCGGAGTGGTGAATCTTGTCACCCGACCCCAGACAGAGCCCATTTCCGCAGCATTGGAATCCGCTTTCGGGTCCTTTGGATATCAGAGAATCAAGGCGTCCGGCGGAGCGCTCTGGGGTGATTTCGGGGTTCGTGCGTCTCTGGCTAATGAACGAAGCACGGAGGACTATCCATTTCTGTTTCACAATGGACCCTCGGTTGAAGAGGTTACGCGAACAAATGCAGACTTTTCAGCCAGATATGGAACACTTGAGACTTTCGCCGATCTGGGCCCGGACTCCCGCCTGATTTCTTTCGCACGGGCATATCAATCTGACCGGGGGGTCGGTGGATCTGTTCTCAGTCCATCAAGTTCAAGCAATGCGCGGCAGGATGATGAAGACTACATCCTGCAGCTTTCTCTTCGGTCCGGACTTGGCGGCAACAGAGTATTAACCGTGGGCGCCCAGGTGCACTCAGCCTATCAGCGCTATCAGGATCCCGATCTCAGGGCGGCTCAGGCCGCGGGACTTGATACCTGGTTCAAGAACAATGACCACCGCGGGTCTGTGTCTCTGTTCACCCCCCTCTTCGATGATATTGACATCACCCTCGGTGGGGAGTTGGCGGCAACAACTGCAAGCGGCACGTCGATGGCGGAAAAATTCACCCGCTGGCACGGCAGTTCCTTTCTTGCCGGCAAGGCTTCAATTCTAAGAGAGCAATCAGTCCTGAAGGAACTCGTTGTCTATCCGTCGTTGAGAGTTGACGGCTTTACCGGTGTTTCCCCTTCTCTCAGTCCGCAGCTTGCCCTCATGCTGAAATTCGAAGGGCTGAATCCGGCGTCAACAGATCCGCTTGAACCGTATCTCCGTGCATCGGCAAGCAAGAATTTCCGTGTTCCAACATTCAATGAGCTCTACTACCAGGGAGGAGGCGGAATCGGAAACCCTCTGTTGAAGCCTGAATACTCCCGCGGGTTTGAGGTTGGTGGAGGTATTTCAGGAAGCCTGCTCGGACGGCACGTGGTCGATCTGATGTACTTCGAGACGAAGATGACGGACAGGATTGTCTGGGTCGCGGCGGGAAACTTCGGCGTTACTCCGCGCAATATCCGCAGCGTGAACTCCACCGGATTTGAAGTTTCGTGGAATTGGAAGCCGGACAACGGACCTGTGTCTCTGCTTCTGGGTTACACCAATCTTTCGAGTCTCAAAACCTCCAGGGAAACGCCCGAAGACCCGAACGTGAATACCAGCCTTGTGTACATCCCGGGAGAAACAGCGAGCGCGTCGCTGGATTGGATCATTCCGGTAGAAACTATCGGGATTCGGACTCTCGAAGGTGAGGTAGCCTATAACTACGTCGGGCTTCGCTACACGTCCGAAGACAACGAAGGCTCTCTCCCGGCCTACCAGCTGGTTGATCTTGGCCTGCTGATTAACTGGGGACTGAATTCATGGCACATAGGCACGAAGCTCGATGTCCTGAATGTGTTTGATGCCGATTACCAGGTAATCCTTGGATACCCGATGCCGATGAGGTCATTTCGGTTGACGTTCAGCCTCGGATACTAGTGCCCCCCAACTAAATGATTCTACAGCAAAGGGGCACAGTGCTCGATCCAACATGTACTAACGGTTGTGTCACGTTTACTCATTTTGTTGGATCGGCATTAGTCGAAAAACGTCCTGTATAATGATTCTAACCAGGCAAGGATCCTCTCCTTTTTTCAATTCTACATCACTTCACTGAAAGGCCTCAATATGAAAACCTGTCTTTCCCTCTTGATCGGCCTGTCGATCTTTCTTGCGGCTTGCGAGAGCCAGACGAACGATCCTGTTCCTCCTCCTGCCACGGTCTCCAATGGCGTCTATGTCCTAAACGAAGGAAATTTTGGAGATCCTGCAGGGGCCCGGCTCTCGTTCTTTGACCTCCTGACTGACTCTGTCTACTTTGACTTGTTTGAAGGAGCAAACGGCGGTTCACACCTCGGAAGCACAGGAGATGATATCGCGCTTGTCGACGGAAAACTCTACGTGCTGATGAGCGGATCTGAAAATCTCGTCGTCATAGACACCGCAACGCACATGATGATTCAATCTGCTACTTTTGCAGGGTCCGTTCCCCACTCGCTCCAGATTGACCAGGTGCGTGGCAGGATCTATCTGACTCAGCTCTTCTCCGGCTCCATCCTTATTGTGGATCTTGCGACTCTTACTTCCATGGGAACGATTCCGACAGGTCTTAACCCACAGGGGATGGCGATGGCCGGCGATTTTCTCTTCGTCTGTAATTCCGGATATGGTTCCGACAAGACGGTGTCTGCAATCAGCGCCGTGACGAACACACTTGTGACCAACATTACCGTTGGCGATGGTCCGACCGACGCGGTAGTTGGAGCCGACGGGAAAATCTGGGTCGTCTGCACGGGCAATGCTTTCGGGGCTCCGCCGTCCAACGGAGCTGTTTACGTGATCAATCCCATTTCACTGGTTGTTGAGGACTCACTCGTTTTTCCCGAGAACCTGTGGGGTGACATTGTTGCAGGGAGTGATGGGAACCTATTCCTTCTTGGGGTGACGAGCGGCAATTTTTATGGCGGGCCAGTCCACCGCATCATAACGCTCTCCCGCGCTCTCGACCTGAGCTTCATTTCCGG
>DAIPLH010000227.1:0-5371 GCA_036769325.1 Bacteroidota bacterium | reverse complement strand
AAAAGTGTAAACCATGTCCCCGAACATGTGTAAAGGATGTCACTGGTCTGTACATGAAAGAGAGGGGGTATCGAACAACAAGAGCTGGGGGTGAGTTTCAGGAAAAAACAAGATCAAGGCCCAGAGCTGCGGCAACAGAACTCACCCCCGGCCATGAAGGAACAAACTCCCCTCTCTTTTTGAAAGAGAGGGGGTATCGAACAACAAGAGCTGGGGGTGAGTTTTGGGGAAAACAAGATCAAAGCCCGAGACTTGGGGTGATTGCTAGCGAACTCGCAAGGTTGCTAATTTACCAGGAGCCCTCATGATCATTCTTCGAATCGAACACAAAGTCGAGAACTTTGACGGATGGAAGAAGGTATTCGACAGCGATCCGATCAATCGCAAACAATCCGGAGTGCGCCGCTATCGCATATGTCGACCCACGGATGACCAGAATCAGGTCATTGTTGATCTGGAGTTCGATGGCATCGATAAAGCGGAAGCAGCGTTTGGGGAACTGCGCAAGGTTTGGAGTCGCGTTGAGGGAAAGGTGATGTTTAATCCCCAGGTACGGATCGTGGAGATTGCGGAGTCAAAGGAATACTGAGAGAAAAGATTGAACCGCCAAGGCGCCATGGCGCCAAGCAAGATTGGTGAAAATCCCTTGGAATTCGGTCAACAAAAAAAGAACTCTCGCTGCAATCGGCGACGCATATCACTGCGGCATAACAGCGTTGTGTTATAAGCCTGTTCAGGGATTCAACTCAGAATGTCGGATGACGATCCTGTCTCTGCTTCAAGGCGGTACGCCATGACGTCAGATTTCTGCTTGAAATTGAACGGCGAAAACGCTACATATAATGACTAAATTTTCAGCAACAGTGTGTGTCTTATAGGGGAATCATCCACAATGCTCAGAACTCTTTCAATTATTGCCTGCCTTTCCCTGGCAATTCTCTTTCAGCCGGGACTACTTCTTGCCCAGAATGGGGTGATACCCCTTGACAGCCTCACCGCAACCCATGGAGGACCGGGGCCAAATTTCGGTTTTTACTTTGCCAGTTGCTGGGGATACGTGGCCCCGGATGGCCACGAATATGCGCTTATCGGCTGCTACTCGGGCACTTCCATCATTGACCTTGATGTCAGCCCCATCGAAGAGGTTGCCTACATCCCGGGTGCGAACAGCGAGTGGAAAGAGCTGAAGACCTGGGGACATTATGCGTACGCTGTCAGTGAGAACGGTGCCATGGGAATTCAGATCATTAACCTGAGCCAGCTTCCCGATACGGCGTGGGTGGCGCGCTCGGTATTCACCGTGGACGGACACAACACCTCTGCAACCCACTCCGTCTCTGTATCCGACGGTTTCCTCTATCTCAATGGAGGTACTTCGAACGGCACGGTTATTCTCGACATTTCAGATCCTGAAAACCCAACGTACGCAGGTGAGTATCAACCTGATTACCTGCACGATACATACATCAAGAACGATACACTGTACGGGGCAGCCATCTATGGCGGCGGAGTGTATATCGCTGATGTGAAAGACAAGACGGCCATTTATGAAGTCGGACACATCACGTACCCCAACGCTGGAACACATAATGCCTGGAAGTCGGATTTCGGAAACTACGTCTTCACCACCGATGAGATCGGCTCAACCCAGAAGAACATGAAGGTGTTTGATATCACGGATTCCCCACCAACACAGCTGACTCCGTTCACTGCAGATCCGGTCAATGTTATCCATAATGTCCATGGCCGTGGAAACTACGTCTACATCGCGCACTATGCAGCTGGTGTGTTCGTGGCTGACGTTCACGACCCGATGAATGTCACAATGGCGGGTAGCTATGATACCTATCCGGGCGACGGCGGATATATCGGTTGCTGGGGAGTTTACCCGTACTTCCCGTCCGGCCGGTGGATTGCGTCGGATACTCAAACCGGACTTCATTTGTTTGGCTTCACAGGAGCTGTTCCGCGAACACGGTCAACACTCCTTACCCCGGTCCCGGGAGATACGCTCGATGAGTCCATGCCGATCGAGTTCGCCTGGGCGGACGTAGCGAACCCTCTTGAGGATCCACACTATTTCAAAGTGCATCTCTTCGGACCAGGGCTCGACACCGTCATCTCCGCGTCAGACACAACTGCAATCCTGGATCCGACAGGGGTTCTTGAACCGGGCCAGGAATACTCATGGCACGTTTGGATTAAGGATGAATTCACCTCCGTCTCCAGCGCAGACACACTGCAATTCGTCTATGGAGAAACTATAACAGGAGTGGGCCCTGAACCGGAAATCCCTTCCGCATTTGTGCTCTCTCAGAACTATCCCAACCCCTTCAACCCCGAGACCTCAATCGAATACTCCATACCGGCCCGGGGGGAAGTCAGGCTGGAAGTGTATGACATGCTGGGTAGGAACGTTGCTGTTCTGGTGAATGGGATACAGTCTGAAGGAAAACACTCGGTCCGATTTTCAGCGGAGAGCCTTCCGTCAGGTGTTTACGCTTATAGGGTGAACTTCTTTCCACAGGCAGGTGGCGGTTCTGCATTGTCGGATACAAAACGGATGGTTCTGGTCCGATAGGATCAGCGAAAAGCCCCTTAAGCCGAGGGGCTTTTCTTTTGGGGGGCGGGACAACTCACCGCCAGTGATTTTTAACCGCAAAGGCGCGAAGGGGTTCGCAAAGGGCGCAAAGGAAGATGTATGACTTCTGAATCTCCGGCCCAAACCTCACCCTCTACGAGGTCGTAGACCTGCTGTGATTGCACGAGCCCTCTCCTACCAGGAGAGGGGAAAAGAACCAACTGGGCCGGGTGAGGTGAGTGAGTGTCGCGGTTCAATCACAAAGAGCAACCGCGAACTAGCGCGAATGGACGCGAATTCGTTTTTCGTATTTTGATCTAAAGTGTCAATCGAGTAGCTCCAATTCCAATTCCATCCTGCTGGACCGACCGGTCACGAACACATTGATCTTCAGAGAAGCACGTAAGGAAGACGCAGCATCAATTGCCGAACTGCATGCGGAGAGCTGGCGCAATGCCTATCGCGGCATCTTACCCGACGCGTATCTTGACGGACCGATCATTAAGGACCGGATAAGCGTGTGGCAGGAGCGACTGGCCTCTTCACAACCTGAGCGACAATTCATTCTTCTGGCCATTGCGGGTGATCTCCTTCAGGGTTTTGTGTGTGTTTTGTTGGATGAGGAACCGCAGCGGGGTGCATGTCTCGATAACCTTCATGTCCACCACGACAGGAAAAGACAGGGCCTGGGTCGGCAGTTGTTTGCAAGAGCCGCTCAATGGGTCGCAACAACGGAGCCCGCATGGCCGCTCCACCTCTGGGTCTTCGAACACAACAATGGCGCCAGGGAATTCTATGACTCTCTTGGCGGTGCCATCGTTGAGCATAGCAACAAGCACATCGCCGGCGTAGATGTTCCCTCTGTTTGTTATCTCTGGAATGACCTCACGACGATCCATAAACTCACAATCAACAATTGGGTGTAGTCACTAGCTTGATTTGTGGCACTTTCAACTTGTGTCCCATCCGAACGGCATTTTGCGTTCTCTGCATTAATCTTTCTCGTCAGTGGTTTCTTAACGCAAAGGCGCAAAGGGATTCGCAAAGGGTGGAAAGAAGAAGTATCTTTCATCAATCTTTCTCTGCGTTTTTTGCGTTATTGAACCACCCTTGTCTTTGCGTTCTCCGCGTTAAATCTTTTCGCCAGTGGGTTTATGACCAGTTTGGACAAAAAGGGACGAAGTTTTTATTTTTAGTTTTTCTCTCACCATTTCAAAGGAAAATCCATGTCTTCAGTAGCAAAACGTATCCTCAAAATTCTCGGCTGGACCGCAGGTATTGTCGGGGCGGTTCTGCTTGCCCTTGTCGGGTATATCCAGATTCGCTGGGATGCAAAGGATGACAGACCAGCGCCGGACCTCAAAGCCCCGACGGACTCTGCGACCATCGCGCGCGGAGAGTACATCTACAAATTTCAGGCACAGTGCTGGGGTTGTCATGGTGATCACGGGCAGAGCAACGAGATGCCGGTCGGCGGGTTTGCTCCACCAGCCGGTGGAGGGCTCTTTGATCTGACAGATGTGGGTCCCGGGTTCGGCAAGTGGTACGCGCGCAACCTCACGCCGGACGTCGAAACGGGACTCGGCGGATGGACCGACGGGGAGATTGTCCAGGCGCTCCGTGAAGGACTAAACAAGGAACGTGTACCGCTCTTCCCCATTATGCCGATGGACTGGTACAAGGGAATGGCGGATGAAGACGTGCTTGCCGTTGTCGCATACCTGCGGAGTCTGCCTCCTGTGAAAAACAATGTCCCCGAGAGAGAGCCTTCTCTCATGGCCAAGGCTCTCTTTACGTTCAAGGTCATCAAGCCGAATGAGCCAATCAGCTCTCCGATCACCGCCCCACCGCGTGGCATCACGCGTGAGTATGGCCGGTATGTTTCCAACAACCTCGCTGGCTGCGCTGATTGTCATACACCCCGCAATCTGCAGGACGGAAAGTTCTATCTTGACAGTCTGTTTGTCGGAGGCAGTTTCGCGTTCGGCGGCGGCGATGATTCCCCCGTGCTCTCATTCCCGCGCAATCTCACGCCCGACAGGGAAACGGGAATCGGATCGTGGTCAGAAGAGCAGTTCCTTACCGCGCTCACCACAGGGCTCCGGCCCGACAGCACGGTGCTCTTCCCTCACATGCCGTATGCATACTACAAGGCGTGGAGTATGGATGATTTGCAGGCGGTGTTTGCCTACCTGAGCACTCTCCCTGCATTCCGAAGAACTGTTCCTCCCAACAAATTTGAATCTGACATGCAAGGTATTCAGGGCGCAGAACGGGGCAAGGTTCTGTTCCGGGCGCGGTGCGAGGCCTGCCACGGAAAGAATGGCAACGGGGCGCAACCAACAAACGTCAAGCTCGCCGAGGTGGCTGCGTCTCTGACCGACAAAGACCTCATGGACTTCCTAAGGTCGGGCCAGATGAACCTGAAAATGCCAGGCTTCGGGAAGACACTGAAAGAAGATGAATTGAATGATGTGGTGGCGTTTATCAGGACGTGGAAATAGGACAGATCTGTAGTCCGAAGAGGATGAACCGCCCCCAAAGGGGTCCCTTCGGGACAAGGCGCCATGACGCCAAGAAGGACTATGACGGAGAGAGGTTGGAAGGAAGTCGGTAGTCAGAAGAAGAAAGTCGGTAGTCCGGAAAAGAGGGTAGAAGGATAGAAGGTAGAGGCTATGAATTTCGGTCATTTGAATTTGGGTGATTCGAATTTCCTTCGGATTTCGTGCTTGGTTCTTCGTGCTTGATCACTCAATCTCTCTCCGTGTGCTCTGTGTTTATTGAGCAATC
>DAIPLH010000226.1:0-5375 GCA_036769325.1 Bacteroidota bacterium | reverse complement strand
CCAAGTTTCCCTCGGGGTCAAACTTGCGAACATCGATGTAATTGCTTCCCCCGAACGAATCTGCGTTTGTGTTGCGGTCAGACAACAAATAAACATAACCATTGGTATCTGTCTCAACGTCCACAGCTCCATTGCCGCCACCTTCAAGCCCTGCCAGAGGCCATGACCATTGTAGCACGCCCAGTGAATCGTACTTCAAGACGATCGGATACACTTCGAAGTATTCGTCGTTGGCCACGACAACCGTATTACCGCTCATGTCAACTACTACATCGCTTACGACACGGCAAGACAGACAACGCAAATCGAAGCTGGATCTCCATTGCTCCACGCCATTCGGATTGTACCGCACAGTCACAATTTCATCCACATAACCATCGAGAAACGCGACCGAGGCATTTCCCCATTGGTCGACATCAAGTCTCGGCCGGAAAGCACCGTCATGATGAGCTATCCAGTCTATTACTGGTGCCTGGCCGTAAGCAGGCACAGCTATTCCGACCATCACACAAGCGAGGGAGAAGATGAGAAACATTGCAGGCTTTGCTCTGTTTTGTATCAAGGTTGGTTGCAAATCAATTAAGCGGAGCCTCATCGCGAAAATCCCTTTTGATGAATAGTCGGTATTCACCACTCAAGGTTACAGGCGGGATCGGACTAATCCTAAGGAGGTGGTGCTAAGATGGGAAAGTCTGTCCAGTTTGTTCAGTCTATTTAGTCGGTAGTCCTTCCGAAGGACCCCTTTGGGGACGTTCATTCTTTGGCTCTCTCTACTTCCGCGTTCCGTTATGACCCTCTGCGATTTCTCTGCGTACTCGTCTAAAATCCAGCTCTTACAAACTTTCGCGTTTCGCGTTTCGACTTCCGCGTTCGCCGTCTTCACCTCTCTCCCATTTCCTTCCCTTCTTCAAGCAGCTTCTCATACTCATTCTTATACCGTTCAATTGCAGAGAAGAGTGCCCGGGCGATTTTGTCCTGACCCTGACTGCTATTGAGGAATTTTTCATCTTCGCGGTTTGAGAGATAAGCGGTTTCCACCAGGACCTTGGGCATTGATGCTCCGACGAGCACATAGAACCCCGCCTGCTTGATTCCCTTGTTGGGGATGGGCACGTGGTCTTCCAGTTCCTGTTGAAGGATGTCCGCAAAAACTTCACTTGACTTCAGATATGCGTTCTGGGCCATTGTGACGAGGATAAAGTTCTCCTCTGTCAGTTCCTGATAGCGGTCCTGATAGCCTTCTTCAAGCTCGATGACAGCGTTTTCGCGCTCTGCGATGTCGATGGCTTCCTGTGTTCTCCCCGGCCTGAGGAGGTATACTTCAAATCCTCTGGTCGGACTTGGCTTGCGTTTCAGGGAGTTGCAATGAATGCTTACGAAAAGTTTTCCGTCGCTCTCGTTTGCAATCTGTCCGCGTCTGTCCAGCTCGATGAACCGGTCGGTATCCCTGGTGTACACGACTTTGACGTCTTTCATTTCCTTCTTGAGCATGCCCCCGAGCTTCCTGGCTATTTTCAGCGTAATGTCTTTTTCCTTCGTCTTTCCGACTCCGATTGTTCCCGGATCGTGTCCTCCGTGTCCCGGATCGATCACGATGACGTCGAGCTTCCATCTCTCCCGTTGCTGTGCGAGCCCCAGCTGGATCTCTGCACGCTTTTTCTCAAGGAGCACCTTGTCTTCCTCTCCCGGACGGCGGATGCTGACCAGAATATCGCCCGACTGATCGTCCCGGATGATTTCCGATGCAGCCACCTTGCCACTGATCTTGAACGTGAGCTGCACCGATGTCGGCGTCTGAATGGCAACAATGCGATTGATCATCCCGCCTGGCTTCAACTTGTTTATGGCAAGCGTATCCGCATGTGCATCAGCAATGGTGACATACAGCCAGCCGTCCTGCCGCAGCCAGCTTTCGAAGTCGCTCAAAGGCCTGGTCGCGCGAACACGGATCACCAGCCCGTTCGCCTTTGGTTCGAAGGCCAGGGTCGTGATATCGAATCTGGATGCAATGGAAGAGCCCTCTACCAGCACCGACCCGGTTTTCTCATTGAACTCCGAGTTTCTGCCGGTGATCCTGTCGAGAAGGGGAAGGAGGGGGAGAAGGGGAACAAAATATGCGTCGGCCGTGCGGACCACCTCAACCGGAACCTGGTGCACAGATCTTCTGCCTGTGGCGTCGGTTATGACAACGAAGGGATTGCCTCCTGTGACAGTAAGGCTCTCCCCGTTACGCCTGATCTCAAGTTTCCGCGCTTCCGGATTCTCAAAAAAAGCCAGTCCGAAAATCGGGACAATATCGTTCAGCGATACACAGAGCAGGCCATCCTGATGAAAGGCCCGGGCGGTCCTTGTTTGTCCAGGCTCATCCTCAAAGGCAAACGGAAGCGGAAACGTCTGACCGTTTGCGGCCGGCCCGCCAATACCCAGGGAAAGGATTGCAATCAGGAAGCAGACGGGAATCCGGGCGGGCACATTCATCTATAGTTTGTGAACTGGACAGCAAACTCCAGGTCCGCCCCCCGGATCATCGTCATGACGTTTTGCAAATCGTCCTTGCTCTTGCCGGTGACTCTGACCTGGTCGTCCATGATCTGCGCCTGGACCTTCACCTTGCTGTCCTTGATCATGCGGGCAATCAACTTTGCATCTTCCTTGCCAATCCCGACGCGGAGAGTGAGGAGCCGCCGGACGAGACCGCTGGCGGCAGGTTCGAGTGTGCCATAATCGATCGCCTTGATCGGAATTCCGCGCTTGACGAATTTCCCCTGAAGGATGTCAAGCACACTCTTCATCTTAAAATCATCATCGGAGAGAAGAGTGATCGTCTTCTCTTTCTGATTAAATGTGATTGAGCTCTTACTTCCCTTGAAGTCATAACGCTGTCCGATCTCTTTCAGGGCCTGGTTGATAGCGTTGTCCACCTCCTGAAGATCGATCTCCGAAACGACGTCAAACGAAAACGTTGCTGCCATGAGGTTACCGGTATTTAAGGTTGAAGAATGCGCGGAGGAAGATCTTCATGAGTCCCCAGCGCGGGAAACTTGTCTGAACATCATATTGCTGATGAATTTCCTTCTGGAGGTTTCGGTCACGCGTGATGATCCGGACGGAGAGAGGATGCATGGGGTTGGCTCCTGTGTTACCGTACTCTTTTTTGAATCCTGATATTTCGCTTTGCCAGCTCTTCGATCATGATGTCACCGGGTACGCAGGATTCCGGTGGAAGAACTCCACGCTCCGTGATAACCCCCTCCGCAAGCATGCGCGCGATAATCGAAGTGGGATATGCGGTCGTGCGCATCATCGCCGTGATTCCGGTGGCCGTATCGAAATAATCGATGAACTCGTATTCCAGCGATTTCGCTTTGCCGCCCTGCTTGCCCTCGATGACCACACGTGCCAGAACAACGTCGGTATCGCCAAAATCAAGTTTCTTCCGTAAGAGCTGCTCGAACAATTCCCGCGCCGTGCGAACCGAGGTCCCGGCCATGATTGGTTCGCTGCTTGCAAAGCCAAGGTCAAGCAGGGTTTTGAACTTCTCACAATGTCCTTTGTAGCGAATGGTCTTGTAATTCAGGTTACGCACCTTGCCTTCGAGAAGCGTGGCCATGGTGGAGAGTCCGCCGGAGGTATTGAACGCCTCGAGAGCGCCGAACGGTTCCGGGAACATTATTTCTTCGACATCGATCATGGAATCAACCAGCCCGATCTTTCCGTCCCGGATAACGACAGCCTTCTCGATATATTCGTTGATGAGGCCCTCGACCGCAAAAACGAGCTGATAGTTCAACGGGGGAGTGGGGTGTTGAGGCAGCCCGCCGACCCTGATGCGGATTGAATCCAGAGCATCAAATTCGCGGATACCGGTCATGACCAGCACACTGGTCAGCCCGGGCGCAAGTCCGCTGTTCGGCACGATGGTGACACCTTTCTCCCTTGCCTGCGTGTGCAGCGTTTGCTGATGGGTCACGACATCGTTATTGCCGCCAAGGTCGATCACATGGACGCCGGCATCGAGAGCCGCTTTGCTGATGCGGAAATTCACGGTGTAGGAGACGGCGCTGACGACAGCGCCTTTGCCCTTGATTGCCGAGCTCAGCTCGGCGTCGCTGTTGACGTCAAGACGGATAGGAGTCACTTTAGGGCCGATTTTCTCAGCCGCAGACGTTGCCCGCTGCAGATCGATATCCGCAAGCAGGACCCCGGTTGTAGTGTCCATATTTGCAAGGTCGAAGGCAGCTGCGCTACCCATCATGCCTGCCCCGATGACAGTATACTTCATTCGCTGCCTTTCATCGGATCACTTGAGAATTTTCCCTGTCTCAGCACTCCAGAAATACAAATCAAGCTCGTCCATCGTCACGTGCTGGGCACGGGCAAAATACCTGAATTTATCTTCAATCGAAAGATATCGTTTTTTTGTGAGAGTTTTTGGAATGCTTCGGATGACCCTGTGCTTGAGCAGGTTCTTCAGGATGTGACGGTCAAGGATTGCAAGGTCCCTGTGGCCGACATTTCTCAGGAAATGAGATGCTTCCTTCATTCCCAAACCGCGGATATTCGCGACAAGCCATTCTCTGATTTCGGAAGACGTGCATCCGCTCTGCATGGTGTTGAGGATCTCGTTGAACCGGTTCTTAGCTTCAAGAAGGTTTCGCGCTTTGGTATTGTGAAAGCGGATGTATGACGACTTCGTTTTCAGGAGGGGAGCAGGGTCGACCTCGTGATGCAGGAGGTTTGCCTGCTTCAATGCGTCGACTGCCTTTCCGGCGTTCACCGCGCTGGATTGGGGAGTAAGCAGACAATACACGAGCTCATAATAGTAGTCCTCGGGATTTACCGACGCGAAATCGGCGAGGCGTTCCCTGATTGCCACCGACTTCGACAAGAACGATGCCTGCAGATCGTCGGTTTCACCGGGTCTCATGCGAGCCGGACCGTTTCAGATTTGACTGACTTTCCACGCGAGATCCTTACTAGCCCGTCACGCTCGAGTCCTGCGAGAACCGATCTCAACCAGTCCATGTTGTCCTGTCGAAATCCTGCCTGAAGGCCCGACCCAAGCCGTGCAACCCTGATGCTCCGTCCTCTGCCCGTGTTTCTGAGCAGCTCTATGATCCGTCCACGATGAATCCGGTTCGGGATTCCTTTGAATGACGGCTCTCTCTTTGGAACGTAAGATGCGGGCATCTTCATTGACCCGACAGATGCGCAAAACCTGCTGACAGGGCAACTTCCGCAACGGGGGTTTCGTGCTGTACAGACTGTGGCACCCAGATCCATCAGTGCCTGGTTCCAATCTGCACTCCGTCGCACAGGCAATAATCCCGAGGCGATCTCCCAGGCATGGGGGATATCTATCAGATCCGAGGTCC
>DAIPLH010000225.1:0-5393 GCA_036769325.1 Bacteroidota bacterium | reverse complement strand
CCGGGGTGAGGAAAGCGTTGCCGGCCAGTTTGCCGGAATCTTCCTGCATGTCATTGTCGTCATTGTTCTCTACGGTATCTATCTGGGGCTCTTCAGGAAGAAGATCTTCACGAGCAATCGCAAGCTTCTTCTCATCGCTCTCCTGATCGCCATTCAGGGGTTCTTCGCGTATTTGACGAGGGAAGTGGAGTCGGACCTTCCTCTGGAATTCCTCATAGCTGTCCCGGTTACTTCAATGCTTCTGGGCATCCTGTTTGACTCCCGTGTGGCCTTCTACGGCACCGTGGTTGTAGCCTTCATTGTTGGCGGCATTCATGGGAACGACTATTCCATTGCTCTGGCGTCCTTGATTGCCGGCGCCCTTTCGGTCTATACTGTGAGGGATATCCGGAACAGGACACAGATCTTCCGCTCCATGGGCTTCATTTTCCTGGGCTATGGAACAGCCATTCTCGCTCTTGCACTCGAGCGCTTCGCGGAACCGGGACGCGTGGGGTCTCAGCTCTCGCTTGCCCTGGTGAATAGCCTGATTTCCCCGGTACTGACGTATGGACTGCTGATCTTCTTCGAGCGGGTGTTCAAGATGACAACAGATCTGACGTTGATTGAGCTTTCGGATTCCAATCATCCGCTGCTTCGTCAGTTGTCGGAAAAAGCCCCCGGAACCTATCATCACAGCATGACGATTGCAAGCCTCGCGGAGAGCGCGGCGCGTGCGATCGGTGCGAATGATATTCTTGCAAGGACAGGGGCGTACTTCCATGACATCGGCAAGCTGTCGAAACCCTCGTACTTTGTCGAGAACCAGCGCGGTTCCCGAAGCAGGCACGACCGGTTGTCTGCTCGCACGAGTGCCACGATTATTCAGGATCACGTGGCAAACGGTATTGCCCTTGCGCGCGAGTACGGCCTTCCCCAGGAGATCATTGATTGCATTCCCATGCACCACGGGACCACGAGGACGGAGTACTTTTACGGCAAGGCAATGAGGGAGGCGAAGGAGTCCGGAGACGCGTCGAAGGTCAACGAAGTTCTCGAGCTTGACTATCGCTACGCCGGACCGAAACCGCAGACGAAAGAGACCGGCATTCTCATGCTGGCAGACGCCATCGAAGCAAAGATCCGTTCTCTTGACGATCACTCACCGGAAATGCTGAGGGACACCATCGACGCGATTGTCAGGAAGAGATTCGAAGAGGGAGAACTCGACGAGTGTCCCCTTACCATGAAAGACCTGACAATGATCAGGGAGGCATTCCTCCGCGTGCTTGTTGGGGTCTACCATGCCCGTGTAAAGTACCCTGAGTCTCAAAAACCAAAGAGGCCCAGAGTCCGCAGACCGAAAACCGGCGACCGGCAATGAAGCGTCAGCTCGACAACTATCTTCACTACCTCAACCTCGAGAAGAATTCCGCGAAGAACACGATTGACTCTTACCGGATGGATATCAAACGATACATTGACTTTCTCGAGCATTCCAATGTGAGTAACCTTCAGGATGTGCGGGAGGGCCATGTCAGCGGCTTCCTCGGCGTCCTGCATGACATCGGATTGTCGCCAAGATCTGTGACAAGGTCTTCGTCTGCAATCAGGGGGTTTCACAAATTCCTGTTCAGCGATGGGAAGACAAGCACCGATCCGACCTCGCTCCTTGAACCACCCCGCCTTTCGCGCACACTGCCGGAAGTTCTTTCTCATGCGGAAGTGGAGAGAATCCTCAAGCAGTCCGGGCCGGCTCCATCTGACAGCCGGGAGCTCTGGATCCGGGACAGAACAATCCTTGAGGTCCTCTATGCAACGGGGGTGCGAGTATCGGAACTCGTTGGCCTTGGTCTTTCGCAGATCCATTCCGATGAGGGCATCATCAGAGTCCTCGGTAAGGGCTCAAAGGAACGTATCGTGCCGATCGGGAAACCCGCGTTGAAGTGGGTGAGCCGGTATTGCGGGACGGTGCGGCCCCGGCTTGCAAGAAAAGGAAGGTCAACCGACAAGCTCATCCTGAATGCACGCGGCGGGCCGATGACCAGAATGTCGGTGTGGACCACGGTGCGGAACTATTCCCGGAAGGCCGGGATCGGAAAAGAGGTTCATCCGCATACGTTTCGCCACTCCTTTGCCACACATCTCCTGGAGGGAGGGGCCGACCTTCGTGCTGTCCAGGAGATGCTGGGCCATTCGAATATTGCAACTACGCAAATCTACACGCATATTGACAGAGAATACCTCAAAGAAGTTCACAGAACATTTCATCCTCGCGGATAGTCAGCAATGTATCAAGCCAAGAGCAATGGTCTCAAGCTCAGTCTGACAGAGCTGAGAAACGATACCCTCGGAATCGGGACAAAGGTTCCGCTCCTTGATGGGACGGAGCGACCATACGTGTTTCTCGACAATGGGGCCAGCACGCCGACATTCGGACGTGTCCTGCAGTGTATTGCTTCGTTCCTGCCGTGGTATTCCGGTGTGCACCGCGGAACCGGCTTCAAGTCACTCCTTGCAACAGAGATCTTCGACCGGACGCATGACGTTGTCGCCCGTTTCGTCGGAGCAGATACGTCCCGCAACATGGTGGTCTACACCAAGAACACGACTGAATGTGTCAACAAACTGTCCAACAGGTTTGGCTTTTCCTCCGGGGATCTGGTGATCACAACGGGAATGGAGCATCACTCCAATGACCTTCCCTGGAGAAAGAACGTGGAGACAATCCATGTTGGTACGACAGACGATGGCCTGCTTGACCTTGAGGAGTTGCAAGGAACAATTCATCGCTTCAAGGGGAGATTGAGACTTGTTGCCGTGTCAGGAGCGTCCAACATCACCGGAACATGTCCCCCGGTTCACGACATTGCAGGATGGGCACACGACGCTGGTGCAGCAATTTTCGTCGACGCTGCGCAGCTTGCTCCCCATCGCCGGATCGACATGCTGCCTGACGACGACAGACGCCATATCGATTTTCTTGCTCTTTCGGCTCACAAGATGTATGCACCGTTTGGCATCGGAGTTCTGGTTGGCCCGACGGAATTCTTCGAGCAGGGAGAGCCGGATATGGTTGGCGGCGGTGTGGTTGACGTCGTCACCCTCGACGAAGTGATCTGGAAGCATGCACCGCACAAAGATGAAGCCGGAAGTCCGAACGTCGTCGGTGCCGTTGCCCTGGCGGAGTCCATATCAATTCTTAACGCAGTCGGGATGGACTCGATTGAGCGCCACGAGCAGTCGTTGCTGAAGTACGCGTATGACAGATTGAAACGGATAGACAAGGTGCGTCTCTACGGACCAACAACCGATCTTGCAAACAAGGTTGGAGTGATGCCATTCACGGTAGACGGCATGCATCATGCACTCGTCGCCGCGATCCTTTCCGCAGAAGGTGGGATCGGAGTGAGAAACGGCTTCTTCTGCGCACAGCCGTACGTCAAGAAATTGCTGGGCGTGACGAAGGAAGAAGAAATGGAAGCAGGTTGTGGAGTCGGAGATTCCGACAGGACGAACACTCCTGGAATGGTCCGCGCGAGTCTCGGTTGTTACAGCAATGAAGCCGATATTGATCTCTTTATCGAAATGCTCGAAAGGATTGTACGCCGCGAATACAAGGGGACATACAGGCAGGATCCGTCCAGTGGAGCCTTCTTCCCGGAGGGATTTGAGATGAATGTGAACAGGTACTTCTCGTTCTTCGAGGAGGCTGGCGGTGTCAAAGATCGTTCCTACTCCGAGGCATCGTGACGGTGTTTACTCAAAGCGAATTCCCTCTTCACAGAAGGATCCCCATCGATGCGATTGTATAACGTTGCCGTGGTGGGCGCGACCGGTCTGGTCGGAAGGAAAATCATTCAGTTGCTGGAGGAACGGCGTTTTCCGGTCGGGGATATTCATTTCCTCGCTTCTGAACGGTCTGCCGGCAGGGAAATGGTTTTTGACAAGACAGTACATCATGTCAGAAAACTGAACGCAGATTCTTTCCGCGGCGTTGAAATTGCTCTCTTCTCTGCGGGGGCGGGTGTTTCGCGGGATTTCGCACCACATGCTGTCCGTGCCGGTGCGGTGGTCATTGATAACAGCAGCGCCTTCAGAATGGAGAAGGATGTTCCTCTGGTGGTTCCTGAAGTTAACAGAAAGATGATCTTCCACCATAAGGGGATCATCGCAAACCCTAACTGTTCAACAATCCAGATGGTTGTTCCTCTAAAGCCGCTGCACGACCGGTATTCGATCACGCGGATTGTGGTAACGACATTTCAGTCCGTTACGGGGACAGGCAATCGTGGAGTGGTGCAGCTCGAACGGGAAATTGCCCATGGCGACCCTATGCTGGATGCATACCCACATCAGATTGCGCTGAACGTCCTTCCGCATGTCGACGTGTTTTGCGAGGACGGCTACACGCGGGAGGAACACAAGATGGTGCGGGAAACGAAAAAGATCATGGGAGATGATTCAATAAAGGTGCAGGCCACATGCACAAGGGTCCCTGTGTTCGGCGGTCATAGCGAATCGGTCAACGTGGAATTCGAGAAGCAGTTTGAATTGGCATCGGTGTACAACATGCTTCGCGGGGCAGCCGGAGTTGTTGTGGAGGATGATCCTTCGAAGAACCTGTATCCGATGCCACTAAGGGCCGGCGAGACTGACCACGTTTATGTTGGCCGCATCAGACGTGACGAGACCGTTCCGAACGGACTGAGTCTCTGGATAGTTGCCGATAATCTGCGGAAGGGGGCTGCGACAAACGCGCTGCAGATTGCCGAGGAACTTATCAAAGGGCATTGATCAGGGAGAGGGATAAGGAGAGCTCCGGCACGTTCCTTGCTTGTGGCAGTTGAGTTCGATAACTTTGTTTCCGACCCGGGAGCCCGGAGTCGGATTTTTTCTTTTTGACTGAACCTATGAAGAAGCCATTCCGCCAGAGAATCAGAGAAGGCCCCATCCTTTGTGATGGTGCCATGGGTACGCTCCTTGACCTTTATGAATATCCGGAGACTCCCCACGAGCTCCAGAATCTGAAGAACCCTGATATTGTGGAGCGGGTGCATTCTGAATACATCGTGGCCGGCTCGGAGATCATCGAAACCAACACCTTTTCCGCAAATCGCTTCCGTCTTTCCCAATACCACCTGGAAGACAAGATCGCCGAGATCAACCGGAAGGGCGTCGAGATCGCCCGCAGAGCGGCCGGCGACAGCGTGTATGTTGCCGGTGCGGTTGGCCCGATCGGGCGGCTGATGGAACCTGTGGGAAAGATCAGCCGGGCCGAAGCCCGGGCCGCATTCCGGGAGCAGATCTCTCTTCTGCTCGAGGCAGGTGTTGATCTTCTGATTCTTGAGACATTCGTCAGTGTTCAGGAGCTCGATGAGGCCATCCTCGCGGCGAAGGAGCTCATGCACCGC
>DAIPLH010000224.1:0-5394 GCA_036769325.1 Bacteroidota bacterium | reverse complement strand
CAATCATCAATCGTCAATCTCACAGTGTTCGACCTCCTCGGCCGGGAAATTGCTCTGCTGGTGAACGAAGAGAAAGCACCCGGAACGTACACGGTACAATGGAACGCATCGGGAATGACGAGTGGCGTTTACGTCTACAGGATCATCGCCGGAGAATTCGTGCAATCAGGAAAAATGATTCTGGCCAGGTGATTCGCGGTTGACCATGATGGATATGGCAATCGTCGCACCTCGAAACTAACCAAGGAGATAGCTCACATGCGACATCTGTTCCTATTCTGCACTCTTGTAACGGCCATGGTCATCGCCGGTCATTCCTCTCTGGCACAAGGATGGTCCAGACTATCACCGGCGCCTCTTTCAGGTTGGGCACAAAGCATCTGCGCGCATCAGGGGACAACGCTCATCATGGGCCAACCGGGCGGACCCTACCGTTCCACTGACAATGGAACGACATGGATCAGTAACGAATCAGACAACCTCCCAGGGTACGGATCGCTTTCCATCGCATCGGACGGCTCGAACCTCTATGCCGCGCGGGGGTCAGGCGGAATCTCGCGAAGCACGGACAATGGCGTGACCTGGACTGAAGCAAACGAGGGGCTCCCAGCCTTTGCGTCGGCATTTGCCTTAGCCGCGGCTGGAACAAAGGTATTTGTTGGACTGTACGGTGGAGGTGTATACTCCTCTACAGATGGTGGCTCACTATGGATGAGGTCCGATAGCGGAATCACGAATCCCAACATCTCGGTTCTTGCGGGAACCGGAGATACTGTCTTTGCAGGAACGACCGATGGCAAGGTCTTTCGCTCTACGAACGCTGGACTGTACTGGACCAATGTCAGTCCAGGCTTTTACTCAATTAACAACAATGTGAGTGCCATCCTCATCGCTGATAGCAGCATTCTACTCGGCGATACCGGTCCGACTTTTTCACCGGGTATACTTCGCTCAGATGATTGGGGAGTGACCTGGACTCAGTTTTCAACCGGGATCAATGAGAATCCGTGGGGGCTTATTGCCGGCTTTGCCCGTGTGGACACATTCCTGTTTGCCGGACTCTTTATGGGCTTCAGTCACGGCGGCGTCTATCGTGGATCGTTGAATACAGACTGGACAAATGTCAGCGGTGCACAAATGATTGCAATCGGTCCTCCTGATACCTATTACATGCCCGCGTCGTCGCTCACAACAATGGGAACGACGGTTTTTGCCGGTATGTCAGGTTTTGGCCTGTACCGTTCCACTGACCTTGGAATGACGTGGCAACAAATCACAAGCGATGTTTCCAACGGAACCGAAGAACGGCTCGCGTTTGCATCCCACGAAGGCACACTGTATGCAGGCGGAAGCTCATCCGGTGCGTTCATTTCGACCGATAACGGCGGGTTCTGGGAGGAACATGTCACCAACCTCATCATCCAGATCACCTCCTATGCCTTCGTCGATACGGTTATCTTTGCCGGCCACAATTTCAACTACGGGGTAAGCCGCTCGATGGACGGAGGCAGGGTTTGGCAAAGCGTGGCCTCAGGCATGCCCACCAATGCGCGATGGATTTACGATCTTGCTTCAACGGGCACAACTCTTCTCGCAGCTACCACCGGTGGAGTGTTCGCGAGTTCGGACTTCGGTGATTCCTGGGTAACTCCATCGTGGGGAACGGCTGAAGCAATAAGCATTCACGCCAGCGGTTCTGTTGTCCTTGCCTCAGGCGTGTATGAGGTCTACCGATCAACGGACGTCGGACAAACATGGGCGGAGATCACGAACGGGTTGCCTTCGTCCTGGACAGCAAGGGACTATGCCCGCATCGGAAACAACTTGTTCATGGGTGGTGGAGCAGCACCGTTCATGCACATGTCCGCTGATGAGGGGAGCTCATGGACTGGCATTACCGGTCCCTTTACTTCTCCAGTGTGGGCTCTCGCCACGGACGGAGATACCCTCTATGCAGCAACGGATGCTTTCGTCGCCTACACGACAGACCTTGGACAAACCTGGCAACTGCTTACCAATAGTGGATTGTTAGGGACCGTCCGCTTCCGCGCACTGATGGTAAAGGGAGGATACATCTACGCTGGAATGGGCGGCGGGGGGACCGGAGCATATCGATTACCGGTTCCAGGCACAACATCGGTGGAACAGACGACTGGAATCATCCCGAAGGAGATGAAGTTGTTCCAAAACTTTCCGAACCCCTTCAACCCCATGACACGGATCAGATTTGCGATATCGGAATCCGGACTGGTGAAGCTTGCTATCCATGATGTTCTCGGCAGAGAAGTCGCAACTCTCGTCAATGAGAGCCTGTCACCCGGAGAATACACGAGCGAGTGGAATGCAGCAGGGTTTGCGAGCGGGGTTTACTACTACAGGTTGCGGGCAGGGAGCCATGTTGAAACAAGGAAACTCTTGTTGCTCAGGTAAACGCGGAACTCGGTCTACGACGCTAATGACGAACAGCTAATGGCTAATATCTATCCGGTTAATGGTGAACCGCGTTAACGGTTTGGTCACCGATCCCGGTTTTTGGGCCGCTCCTCCGGAGCTTTCGACGATTGTTTCTTTTCTTTGGTTGTTCTACCAACAGGCCGCCCCTAACGGGGCTCTAGGCTTTCGTCGGCTTCTGTCTTCCGAGTCCTGTCCTCTCTCTTCTTGCTTCTTGCCCTCCAATCTCTGACTTCTACTCACTCCCCTCCCCGCCCGGCCCTTCATCATCTCACACTCACATCTCACATCCCACATCTCACATCTCACATCTCTACCTCACCGCCCAATTCACGCCAACCCCATACTCGGGAAACGCAGAATTGAGCAGTCGATACAGAACCAGGAGCAGGCACCTTTCTCAATTCCGTCCTGATAAGATATTGGCTCGGATTGCAAGTTATTGATTCTGCTTGGCTTGCATCTCGTTGCGTTCCACCGGGAATTTTTATTTCTTGTGGGGCGGTCAATCCCCTCATTTTCCTGACCGGTCGGCTGAGGAGATCGGTAACCTTTCATACTACCAGACACTGCGTTTCTCAAGTTCAAGAATCAAAGAAGTCGCCAAAGGTGTCTCTCATCGGATCTCCCCTACACGGAAGGCCCAACTCCATTGCTTGAATTGCACCTGCCAATAAAAGAGGGAACTTATGAATAACAGACTCACCGCCTTGAAGGCAACACAGCCTGAAGCAAAGGTGGTAAACACATGGGCGGGACGAGTCCCGCAAATCAGGCAGGGTAAATACGCCGACGGGCTTCCGTACAACGAGGTCAAGTACCTCTGCTGCAAGCTCATCCTCAAACCCAACCGCTTCACATCGCGCAAAAGTCTGTTCGATTTCGGAAAAGTGATGCGGCAACCGGCCAAAGAGAACGGCGTTTCCTTCTCGGCTGATGAATTCCGCGATGAACCAATCAAGATCCGTGAGGTCCTGTTCATCGATACTCCCGACTTTCGGTTCTACAACAACGCCTTCATCCTGCGGAGGCGTATCGCCTATGAGGATGGGTTCCCGGTCGGCGGACCGGAGATTGTTTTCAAGTTTCGCCACTCCGACATCCAGACTGCCGCGGAAACTGATGTCCGGCCGCAGATCGATGGAAACCATCGTGTCAAGTTCAAATGTCAGGCGCTCCCCTTGAAGGATCAGCTCGGTGGAATTCGCATGCTGTATTCTCACAACGTCCAATTCCCCCGCTCTCATGTTGGTCAGAAAGGTGACGTGCTCTCGATGGACGTTCTCACCAGGATCTTTCCGGTGCTCGAAAGAATCAGGAAGGACCCTGAAGAAAGGATTACGCTCGTCAACGAGGCAATCATCGAAGAGGTGTTGCAGGATATAGGCATCCTTGACTTCGGCGATGGCATCACAGCGAAGACAAACGTCGCAATCTGGCGGACACGCGGAGAGCATCGGCCGCTCATCGGAGAGTTTGCTTTCCAGGTTCGCTTTGAGGATCGAAAGAGTCTGACGTCACAGGCAATGCAACGGGTTGAGGACTTCTTTCTCGCCCTTCAATATGCTGCGAAGGACTCGATCGCATTGAATGCCACAAAGACAGGTGTTGTGTACCGTCTGCTTGGCAACCCACCCAAAGCGCACGAGTGACCTTGGCACGCCCGGGGACCCGACAGGCTAAGGCCCTCATGAAGAAGCTCGGGCTCTCGTACGAGCACCTGCTTGGTTTTCGCTTCGCCATCAACGTAGGCATCGCAACGACGATTGTCTGGGCAAGCCTGAAGGCTATCGGCGACAGCAACCCCATCTGGGCCATCGCCTCGATGGTCGCGGCATCGGACCCACAACCGGATGTGGCCCGCCGGATGTTCAAAGCCCGGCTCGTCAATGTTGCAGTCGGCTGTACGACAGGGCTCCTCTTTCTTCTCATCGGCGGCGCAAGCGAGTGGATGCTTCCGATAGCCCTTGCCGTGACCGTCCTTGTTTCTTCCTACGTCATTCGCGTCAAGACTATGTGGCGTCAGGCACCGATTACTGCTGCCATCGTGATCGCCGCCGGCGTACTGAGCGGCTCCGCAACAGCAGGCCTCGGACACGGTCTTCACAAGGTGGCGGAAGTCCTTTACGGCTGCCTCATAGGACTGGCCGTAAGCTGGATCATGTCCAAGGTCTGGCTCATCAAACCGCCAGCTGGCGAGAACTAGTCAATCCCATCGAGATCCTCTTCGCAGTTCCCTCTACCATGAACGAAACCACCGCTCGTGAACGATGAAGAGATCCTGACTAATCTCCTTGCGGGAAAAGCCGGCCAGGAGCCCTGGAAAGCCTTCCTAATCCGGTTCTCCAATCTTATTCTCAAAGTGATCTGGGCGTTCGAGAAGGATTACGATGAGGTAATGGAGAAGTACCTCTTTGTGTGCACAAAGCTCGCAGAGAACGATTTCGCACGTCTGCGCAAGTTCCGGCTGAAAGAGGGTCCCTCGCCGATGTTCACCACCTGGCTCGCCGCGGTGACACAGAATCTTTGTATTGATGCCCACCGGGCAAGGCACGGGAGAAAACAACTCCCGCGGGCGGTCGCGCGCCTTGAGGAATTCGATCGTGAGGTTTTTTGTCTCTACTACTGGAGAGGCTGCTCCATTGAAGAACTGGAACACCGGGCTCTCCTGCGAAAGCTCGGTGTGGCAAGTGTGAAAGAATCTCTTGACCGGATAGGCCATGTGCTCTCGGGTCAACCTGTTGCAGCACGGACCCCTGTGGCTCTTGTTTCATTTGATGAACATGAGACTGCCGGAGAGTCGGATGCCGACAATGACTTTGAGGAATTGGAAAATTGGTTGAACCAATGGATCTCGACCTTAAGCAGCCAGGAACAGATGATCCTTCGCCTTCGGTTCTGGGAAGACATGACCGGACCCGAAGGCGAAGGATCATCTGTTCC
>DAIPLH010000223.1:0-5427 GCA_036769325.1 Bacteroidota bacterium | reverse complement strand
GGGGCGAAGAAGAGCTGACACGGGAGATTCCAAACGTCAGCGAGGATGCGACAAGGGACCTTGACGAGAACGGCATTGTACGCGTCGGGGCTGAAGTCATCGAGGGCGACATCCTGATCGGGAAAATAACCCCGAAGGGTGAATCGGACCCGACGCCCGAGGAAAAACTCCTGAAAGCGATCTTCGGCGAGAAAGCAGGAGACGTCAAGGATGCATCACTGAAAGCGCCCCCCGGCATGAAAGGCGTGGTTATTCAGACCAAGTTGTTCAGCCGGAAGAAGAAGGACGCGGAATCCAAGAAGGACGATAAGCGTCGAAGCGACAGACTCGATCGGGAACGTCGCAAGATTCTTTCTGACCTTCGCGATCACTTGTGCCGCAAGCTTGGCTTGCTGTTGAATGATATGAAGTCAGCCGGTGTTCGTGATCTTGACGGAAACGTCGTGTTCCGCGCCGGGACTCAGTTCAAGCCAGAGACCTTCTCTGAATGCGAAGTGATTGAAAAGCTGGATCCCTCAACGGATTGGGTGGACGATCGCAGAAAGAACGGTGTCGTTGCGAAGATCTACTCGGGGTATTTCGAGAAGGTAACGGCTGTGGAAGAGGAATTCCGGCACGAGAAGAACAAGATACAGCTTGGAGACGAACTGCCTCCCGGTGTTGTGCAGCTTGCAAAGGTCTATGTTGCCAAGAAGCGAAAGCTCTCGGTCGGCGACAAGATGGCCGGCCGGCACGGCAACAAGGGCGTCGTGTCCAGAGTTGTTCCGGCTGCCGACATGCCGTATATGCCCGATGGGACTCCGGTCGATATCGTCCTCAACCCGCTCGGCGTACCTTCCCGAATGAACCTCGGGCAGCTGTACGAAACAGCTCTCGGCTGGGCCGCGGATATCCTCGGCGTCAAGTTTGCATCGCCGATTTTTGACGGTGCTACCTGGGAAGATGTCCAGACACAGCTCAAGAATGCGAATCTGAGTTCAGCCTCTACATCGCCGTTGTACGACGGAAGGGCCGGGGACAAATTTGACCAGGAAGTCACTGTGGGACAGATCTATATGATGAAGCTTTCCCATCTGGTCGACGACAAAATCCACGCAAGGTCAATCGGACCGTATTCGCTCATTACGCAGCAACCTCTTGGAGGAAAAGCACAGTTCGGAGGCCAGAGATTCGGTGAAATGGAAGTCTGGGCTCTTGAGGCGTACGGAGCATCGCACGTGCTCCAGGAGATGCTGACGGTGAAGAGCGATGACGTCTCCGGACGAGCAAAAGTATATGAAGCAATTGTGAAAGGTGACAACCTGCCCGAGGCAAATGTTCCGGAGTCATTCAATGTTCTGATCCGTGAACTCATGGGCCTCGGTCTGGAGGTGAAACTGGACTGACACGCAGATACGGTTGTCCACAGAATCCTGACACAACAGCGAAGGAATGAAGACGATGTTTGCACATCATGAGAGAGAAACACGGAAGCCGTTCAGCAGAATCACGATCAGCCTTGCATCCTCCGACATGATCCTCCAGCGATCTCACGGGGAAGTCACCAAGCCCGAAACGATCAACTACAGATCGTTCAGGCCTGAGAAGGACGGCCTCTTCTGCGAGAAGATCTTCGGGCCGGTGCGTGACTGGGAATGTCATTGCGGGAAGTATAAGAGAATCAGGTACCGGGGGATCATCTGCGACCGCTGCGGCGTCGAGGTGACCCAGAAGAGCGTTCGACGTGAGCGGATGGGGCACATTGCCCTCGCCGTCCCGATCGTCCATATCTGGTATTTCCGATCGTTGCCGACCAAAATTGGTTATATCCTCGGCATGTCAATGAAGGACCTCGAGAAAGTCATCTACTATGAGTCCTACGTTGTCGTGAATCCGGGTACAACCGGGCTTCAACGGAAGGACCTGATTTCAGAGGAACAGTTCTACGAGATTCTGAGTACACTGCCGGAAAACAATGACCACCTCGAACCTGGTGACAAGAGACGGTTTGTCGCAAGGGTCGGCGGCGAGGCAGTCAAGGATCTGCTCAGGGACGTTGACGTTGAGGCCCTGGCTGCCGAGCTGAGAACGGCGGTTCAGGAAGAAACCTCGGTGCAGAAGAAGCAGGAAGCACTGAAGCGCCTCCGAGTCGTCGAAGCGTTCCGCGAGAGGGATGACGGTCTCCTGAATAAGCCCGAATGGATGGTTCTCGATATCATCCCAGTCATTCCTCCGGAGCTTCGTCCGCTTGTGCCGCTCGAAGGCGGTCGCTTTGCCACTTCCGACCTGAACGATCTCTATCGCCGGGTCATCATCAGGAACAACCGTCTGAAACGGCTGATTGATATCAAGGCGCCGGACGTCATCCTTCGCAACGAAAAGAGGATGCTCCAGGAAGCGGTGGACGCGCTGTTTGACAACTCACGGCGTGTGAATGCTGTCAGGAGTGACAATAACAGAGCCCTGAAATCCTTGTCTGATATGTTGAAGGGAAAACAGGGACGGTTCCGGCAAAATCTCCTCGGGAAACGCGTTGACTATCCCGGTCGATCAGTTATCGTTGTCGGCCTTGAACTCTAGCTGCATGAATGCGGTCTCCCGAAGGACATGGCTGTTGAGTTGTTCAAGCCATTTATTATCCGGAAGCTGATCGAACGCGGGATTGTCAAAACCGTGAAGAGCGCAAAGAAGGTTGTGGACAAGAAGGGACCTGAAGTCTGGGATATCCTTGAGCATATCATCGATGGTCATCCCGTGCTGCTGAACCGCGCTCCAACCCTGCACAGACTCGGCATCCAGGCATTTCAGCCGGTGCTGGTTGAGGGAAAGGCCATTCGTATCCATCCGATGGTCTGTACGGCATTCAATGCTGACTTCGACGGCGACCAGATGGCGGTTCATGTTCCGCTCTCATTCGACGCCCAGCTGGAAGCGCGCATTCTCATGCTGTCCAGCCACAATATCCTGTCGCCTGCTTCCGGTAGCCCCATCCTTACGCCAACCCAGGACCAGGTACTCGGTTGTTACTACCTGACGAAGTCAAAGGCGGGTGACGTTGGAGAAGGCATGTCGTTCTCCTCCAAGGAGGAGGTCATCATCGCCCACAATCTGGGGAAACTCGGACTCCATGCACGGATCAATGTCAGAGCAGACGGAAAGATGGTCGAGACAACAACGGGCCGGGTTCTGTTTGATCAGATTGTTCCACCCGAGATCGGGTTTATCAACGAGTTGCTCAACAAGAAGAGACTCGTCCAGATTATCGCCTCCAGTTTCCGAAGGGTGGGAAACCTTCGAACTTCACAGTTCCTTGATGCACTCAAAGACCTTGGCTTCCGCTACGCGACCGCCGGGGGATTGTCCGTGAGCATTGCGGACGTGGTGATTCCTGAAGAGAAAGAAGGAATCATTGAGAAAGCGCAGAAGAATGTGGATCAGGTGTACAGTCAGTACTCCCGCGGCTTCATCACAAACGGGGAGAGATACAACAAGGTGATTGACATCTGGACCAGGGCAACAACCAGAGTTGCCGAACGGCTCTTCGACGCCCTCCAGCAGGGAAAAGGCGGTTTCAATTCTCTTTATATGATGGTTGATTCCGGTGCGCGAGGATCCAAAGAGCAGGTTCGCCAGCTCGCAGGAATGCGAGGTCTGATGGCAAAGCCGCAGAAGAGCCTTTCCGGCGCGACCGGGGAGCTCATCGAGAATCCAATCATTGCCAATTTTCGTGAAGGTCTCTCGATTCTCGAATACTTTATTTCCACACACGGAGCCCGCAAGGGTCTTGCTGATACAGCGTTGAAAACCGCTGACGCAGGATATCTGACCCGGCGTCTTGTGGACGTTGCACAGGACTGCACGATCTCCATGGAAGATTGCGGCACAATCAGAGGCGTGGTGACCGGAGCGCTGAAGGAAGGGGAGGACATCAAGGAACCACTCGCAGAGCGGATTCTTGGTCGCGTGACCGTGCACGATGTGCATGATCCCATGAGCGGTGAAGCCATTGTGCGCGCAGGGGAGCTGATCGACGAGGAAACCTCGAACAGGATTGCCGAGACGTCGATTGAAACCGTTGAAATTCGTTCGGTGCTGACCTGCGAGTCCAAGCGGGGCGTCTGCGCCTTGTGCTACGGGAGAAACCTCACGACAGGCACGCTGATTCAGCCGGGCGAAGCCGTGGGTATTATCGGCGCCCAGTCCATCGGTGAACCCGGAACGCAGCTGACTCTCCGGACATTCCACACAGGAGGAACGGCCTCACTCATTGCATCCCAGTCCGAGGTCCGCTCGAAGTTCGATGGGAAGTTGCAGTACGAGGGAATTAAGTCGATTGAAGTCAGCGATGACGCCGGTTCGCGGATCATCGTCATTGGGCGAAGTGGTGTTGTCAACGTGCTCGACCAGGACAACAGGATGCTGACGAAGTACGACGTTCCCTACGGCGCGGTGTTGCTTGTGCGCGACAAGGCCAAAGTCGATAAGGCTGAAATCATCTACGAGTGGGATCCCTACAACGCGGTCATCATCTCGGAGCATGGCGGGACGGTCCGTTACCAGGATCTTCGTGAGAACGTCACCTTCCGCGAAGAACCGGATGAGCAGACAGGCCATATCCAGAAGGTGGTCATCGATTCCCGCGACAGAACACTGAGTCCGGGTCTCCTGATTGAGAACGAAAAGGGTAAGAAAGCAGCGAGTTATATCATCCCGACCCGATCACATCTTGTTGTGGATGATGGTCAGAAGATTGGTGCGGGAACGATTCTCGTCAAGATACCGCGCGACATCGGGAAGACAAGGGATATTACCGGTGGTCTGCCGAGAGTCACCGAGCTCTTCGAAGCACGGAGTCCCAACGATCCTGCTGTCGTCTCGGAGATCGACGGCATCGTTTCGTTCGGCGGACAGAAGCGCGGAGCACGTGAGATCATCGTCTCGACCCATGATGGTAAGGATGTCCGACGTTATCCGATTCAACTTGGAAAACATCTTCTCGTTCAGGAGAATGACGTCATCCGTTCAGGAGAAAGGCTCTCAGACGGAGCAATCGACCCGCATGACATTCTCAGGATCAAAGGTGTTGGCGCTGTGCAGGAGTACCTGGTGAATGAGATTCAGGAAGTATACCGGATCCAGGGCGTGAAGATCAATGACAAACACATCGAGATCATTGTCCGGCAGATGATGTTGAAGGTCAGAGTCGCTGAACCCGGAGATACCCGATTCCTTGAAGGCGACTATGTGGAGAAGATCACCTTCGAAGAAGAGAATGACCAGCTCCAGGATAAGGTCGCGGTGGTGAACAAGGGAGATTCCAAGTACCGGAATGGCCAGCTTGTGGTGAAGAAGAAGGTGCGCGAAACAAATGCCGATTTGCGGAAAAAGGCCAAAAAGGTCATTGAGCACAGAGACGCTCTGGCGGCGACTTCAGAGCCGGTCCTGCTC
>DAIPLH010000222.1:4081-5444 GCA_036769325.1 Bacteroidota bacterium | reverse complement strand
GGCACAAGCTTCTCGACATGATCGGCGATCTCGCTCTGATCGGCGTTCCGATCAAAGCCCAGATTCTTGCGGCCCGCCCCGGGCACGCGAGCAATATCGAATTTGCACGGAAGATCCGGAAGCTTTATCAGCAAAAAAAGCTCGTGCGCAAGTACCAGTACGAGCGGAAGGAAGGGGTGGTCTTCGACATCAGCGCGATCCAGCGTATCCTTCCTCACCGCTATCCTTTTCTTCTCGTCGACAGAATCATTGATTTCAAGCTCGACGAGCATATCGTTGGAACAAAGAGCGTGTCCGTGAATGAGCCATTCTTCCAGGGACATTTTCCCGGACACCCCATCATGCCGGGTGTTCTTATCCTCGAAGGGATGGCACAAACCGGCGGAATCCTTCTTCTGAACGGGACAGACAATCCGGGCGACAAGCTGGTGTATTTCATGGGAATTAACAACGCCAAGTTCAGAAAACCGGTCATCCCCGGAGATCAGCTTGTGTACGAGCTGCGAATGGTCAACCGTCGCAGCCGGGTGTGCCAGATGAATGGCAAGGCGTTCGTGAATGGTCAGCTTGTTGCAGAAGCGGAGATGATGGCATCGATTGTCGACAGGACAACGATGACCGGAGAGGCGAACTGATTGCGAAATCCGGCTCTGGCCTGGGCCGGTTTACCTCAATTATCCACTGTCGGCTATGAACACACTCATTGATTCCCGGGCTGTTGTCAGTCCGAAGGCGGAAATTGGCAATGATGTCTCTATCGGCCCCTTTACTACTATTGAAGAGGGTGCGGTTGTCTCCGATGGTTGTCGCATCGGTTCGAATGCCCTTATTGCCAGCGGCGCCCGCCTCGGAAAGAACTGCAAGGTTCACCACGGGGCGGTTGTTGGACATGAACCGCAGGACCTGAAGTATGCCGGCGAGCCGACCACATGCGAAGTCGGGGAGAGGACAGTTATCCGCGAGTACGCGACGCTTCATCGCGGAACCGGCGAAGGTGGGAGGACCATCATCGGCAGTGACACTCTTCTGATGGGATACGTGCACATTGCCCACGATTGCGTGGTCGGTAGTCATGTAATCCTTTCAAATGCTGCAATGCTTGCAGGGCATTGCGAGCTTGGCGATTACGTGATCATTGGCGGCATTACACCGGTGCATCAGTTTGTTCGTGTCGGCGAGCATTCCATGATCGGCGGAGGGCTCAGGGTTCCGAAGGATGTTCCCCCCTTTATTCTGGCAGCCCACGATCCGTTGATTTTCCAGGGTTTGAATTCTGTCGGTCTGCGTCGGCGTGGCTTCAGTGCTGAAACTCTCGCGTCTCTTGACCAGGCATATACCATCATGTATAAGGCAAACCTGAACG
>DAIPLH010000222.1:0-4071 GCA_036769325.1 Bacteroidota bacterium | reverse complement strand
GTCGTTGAGTTCACCAGGAAAAGCAGCCGGGGGATTCTCGCGGGTCCCCGGTTCCTGAAGTAGCCAATGGAACCATCCTGGCGGTTTTTGAATTCCGGTTCTCAGTCGGGATTCCTGAACATGCAGCAGGACGAGAAGCTCGCGCTCGATCTTTTGGACGGCGGGGGATCATCTGCTCTGCGTCTTTATACATGGTCTCCATGGGCTGTTTCCCTTGGCCTCCACCAGACGACCTGGGAAATCGATCGTGACCGCTGTGCAGCAGATGGGATTGATCTTGTGAGGCGACCGACCGGAGGAAGGGCAATCCTCCACGCAGAGGAACTGACCTATTGCGTTGTGAGGCGTGCAAATGGAGAGAGCGTCATGCAGGTGTACAACGCGATTGGCGTTGCCCTTCTCCGTGGTCTGAGGGCATACGGAGTGCCTGTGACTCTGGAAAAATCACAGCCGAACTTTCCCGCCTTGTACCGTGAATCCTCATCTGTCCCCTGCTTTTCGAGTTCCGCCCGCTATGAAATTGTGTATGAAGGAAAAAAGCTGGTGGGCAGTGCACAGCGGCGCTATGGATCGGGCAAGGAGACTGTGGTTCTCCAGCACGGTTCCATCCTTTGCGGACAAGCGCATTTACGCCTGACCGACTATCTTAGCCTTCCGTCTGAAGAAATGAGGCAGGAAATCATGGCCAACCTGACGAGCCGCACTGCCAGCCTGGGAGAAATCACCGGGACTCCGGTAGATCTTCTCTCGCTGTCAAACTGTGTGAAAGAAGGATTTGAGGATGAGTGGGGGATAGAGTTTCTGGATCATTCATTTGCCACAGAACCCGGACATCTCAATGAATAAGAAGAAGGACTCGGGAAAGAGTTCAGCCGAAGCCGGCACGCGCCCGCGTGTCGTGACAACCAGGACGCTTTTGACAATGAAACAGAGCGGCGAACGAATCGCCATGCTCACCGCGTATGACTACCTCACTGCGAGAATCCTTGACGAGGTGGGTGTCGATATCATTCTCGTTGGTGATTCCCTCGGGAACGTTATCCAGGGACATGAGACGACGCTGCCTGTCACCGTTGACGACATGATCTACCATGCAAAAGCAGTGAAACGGGCTGTGAAGAATGCATTGATTGTTGTCGACATGCCGTTCATGTCCTATCAAAACAGTGTTGATGAGGCGGTGAGGAATTGCGGGCGGTTGATGAAGGAAGTCGGGGTGGGAGCAGTGAAGTTAGAGGGAGGAGAGTACATCGCTGATATTGTCAGGCATCTTGTAAAGATAGGCATCCCGGTGATGGGACATCTTGGTCTCACGCCGCAAGCGATCAACAAGTTCGGGACGTACGAGGTTCGTGCTCAGGACAAGAAGGAAGCGGCGGAGCTACTGAAGGATGCGAGCATTCTGTCAGACGCGGGAGTATTTTCAATAGTCCTGGAAAAAATTCCTGCGCGCCTTGCGAAGAAAGTCACCGAAAGCATCAAGGTGCCGACCATCGGTATTGGAGCAGGCGCTTCGTGTGACGGGCAGGTTCTGGTTGTGTACGATATGCTGGGAGTGACTGAGGAGTTCCGGCCGCGGTTTGTCCGGCGCTACGCCGAAGTTGCTGAAATGATGAGATCGGCGTTTCGTCATTATATCGATGACGTGAAGTCCGGAGTTTTTCCTGCCAAAGAGGAGAGCTACTGATTGAAAAGGGATTCGGGAAAACGTCCAGCAAAAAGAAAGCTGCGGATTCTTATTGCAAACGATGATGGGATTGATGCGCCTGGACTGTACGCCCTTGTGCAGGAGGCAAGGAAGGTGGCAGATGTAACAGTGGTTGCTCCGGACAAACAGCAGAGCGCTGTAGGGCATGCGATCACGATGAACTATCCGTTGCGCGTTGTGCCTGTCAGCAAGAGGAATGGCTTTTTTGGTTACGCTGTCGATGGAACGCCGGCGGATGCTGTCAAGCTTGGTGTGAAATTCCTGATGAAGAGCCCTCCCGATCTGGTCCTCTCTGGTGTCAATCATGGCTCGAACACGGCCGTCAACATCCTGTATTCCGGAACGGTTTCAGCCGCAACGGAGGGAACCATCCTGGGGATTCCATCGATTGCAATTTCGCTCACGACATATCAGGAGGCCGACTTTTCATACGCCGCAAAATTTGCGATGAGGCTTGGGCGACTGGTTGCACGGCGCGGACTCCCGGAGGGGACGTTGTTGAATGTGAATGTCCCTGCGGTGCCGGAGGCGGAGATTCGGGGAGTACGCGTGACGAAGCAGGGAAAATCGAAATGGGACGATACATTTGATGTACGTCGTGACCCTGCGAACCGGGAGTATCTCTGGTTGACGGGGAGGATGGTTGTGACGGACAAAGATTCGGATACGGATCAGATTGCGATTCGGGAGAAATATGTCTCGGTGACGCCGATCCGGTATGAATTGACGGATTGGGAGACGAGGGATGATATGGTTTCCTGGGGTATTGAGAAACTTGGGTAGCCACAGATTTACTCCGATAAGAACACAGATTGCCACTGATAAACTGAAAGACTCTAATCTGCGAAAATCCATTTCCATCTGTGTTATCAGTGGTCTCTGAACACAGATCTACACTGATCTAGACCGGGTGTTTATCTGTGAAAATCCTTATCAATCTGTGTTATCAGTGGCTTGCTTTTGAGGTTGAAACTGCTATATTTGTTCCCCCGCTGAGGTTGGTTCATGTGATGCAGGAAAGAAAAAAGATTCAGATTTCATCTTCCGGTTGTTGACTTCACATTCTTTCTTTGCTATCTTTAAAGCCCGCCAATTATGTATGCGGATGGTCCCGGTTCCCGGTGATCAAGTTCTTTGAAAACTAGTGTGCATAGCCAAAGTCAATTTACAAGAGCCAACCCAAACTTGTCTTGACGATTCTTGTCAAGGCAAACTTCAAACTCGAAGATGAAAGTTTGAAAAAACTTACAACGGAGAGTTTGATCCTGGCTCAGGACGAACGCTGGCGGCGTGCCTAACACATGCAAGTCAACGAGAAAGGGGTAGCAATATCCCGAGTAAAGTGGCGCACGGGTGAGTAACACGTAGGCAATCTGCCTTCAGGACGGGGACAACCCCGAGAAATCGAGGCTAATACCCGATTATGCAATGGTATCGCATGATACTATTGTTAAAGGTCTTCGGACGCCTGGAGATGAGCCTGCGCCCCATTAGGTAGTTGGTGAGGTAACGGCTCACCAAGCCTACGATGGGTAGCTGGTCTGAGAGGATGACCAGTCACACTGGAACTGAGACACGGTCCAGACTCCTACGGGAGGCAGCAGTGAGGAATATTGCGCAATGGCCGAAAGGCTGACGCAGCGACGCCGCGTGGAGGATGAAATCCGTTAGGATGTAAACTCCTTTTGCCGGGGAAGAATGTCCGCCTATGGCGGAAGTGACGGTACCTGGCGAATAAGGATCGGCTAACTACGTGCCAGCAGCCGCGGTAATACGTAGGATCCGAGCGTTGTCCGGAATTACTGGGTGTAAAGGGCGTGTAGGTGGGCTTCTAAGTCGGTGGTGAAATCCTGCAGCTTAACTGTAGAACTGCCATTGATACTGGAAGTCTTGAGTACGGCAGAGGGAGATAGAATTCATGGTGTAGCGGTGAAATGTGTAGATATCATGAAGAATACCAGTTGCGAAGGCGGTCTCCTGGTCCGTTACTGACACTGAGGCGCGAAAGCGTGGGGAGCAAACAGGATTAGATACCCTGGTAGTCCACGCCGTAAACGATGGGTACTAGGTGCTGGTCCCGTTCGGCACTCGCCGAGGCGAGTTCGGAACGGGATCAGTGCCAAAGTTAACGCATTAAGTACCCCACCTGGGGAGTACGATCGCAAGGTTGAAACTCAAAGGAATTGACGGGGGCCCGCACAAGCAGTGGAGCATGTGGTTCAATTCGATGCAACGCGAAGAACCTTACCTGGGCTTGAAAGGCCAGTGAAAAGCGATGAAAGTCGCCTTCCCCGCAAGGGGCACTGGTACAGGTGCTGCATGGCTGTCGTCAGCTCGTGCCGTGAGGTGTTGGGTTAAGTCCC
>DAIPLH010000221.1:5242-5497 GCA_036769325.1 Bacteroidota bacterium | reverse complement strand
AAGGCCGCGGTCGTCGAAAAATATGGGGGTCCGGAAGTCCTGAAAATCAAGGATATTCCGATCCCCCGGGCAGGTTCCCACCAGATCCTGGTCAGAGTTCGGGCAATAGGGCTTAATTTTGCGGACATCATTGCACGATGGGGTGTGTACCCGGGAACCCCAAAACCGCCCTTCGTCCCCGGTCTAGAGTTTTCCGGTGAGGTGGTTGGCACCGGTGACGGCGTTGCCCGGTTCACCGGGGGTGAACGAGTCATG
>DAIPLH010000221.1:0-5232 GCA_036769325.1 Bacteroidota bacterium | reverse complement strand
AGGGACAATATAGACATATATAGAAAATACCCCCGTTGGCGATGGCGTTTCCCGGTTCACCGGGGGAGAAAGGGTGATGGGATATTCCCAGCTGGGCAGCCATGCAGAGTTTCTTGTCGTGGACGAAAGGCTCGCAGGAGTCATTCCGCAATCGTTCACGTTCGAGCAGGCAGCAGCATTCCCGGTGGCTTCAATGACCGCGTTCCATGGTCTTGTGGAACTGGCCCATGTCGGCCGCGGGGAACGACTCCTCGTTCATGCGGCAGCCGGCGGAGTCGGGACAGCGATGCTTCAACTTGGTAAACATCTGGGTGCAGAGATCTTCGCGACCGCGAGCTCGCCTGAGAAACTCAGCGTCGCCAAGCAATTGGGAGCAACTCATCTCATCAATTACAGGAAGGACGACTTCTCAGCGAAGATTCTGAAAGCGACGGACGGTTATGGTGTTGATGTCGTGATGGATTCTGTTGGTGGCTGGGCTTTCAGAAAGAGCTGGAACCTCCTTGCCGGGATGGGACGCTATGTGCTGTACGGGTTGTCCGCTGTTTCCGGGTCAGGTGGATTGAATTTCCTCAGGGCCCTTCGTGTGTATGCTCGGATGGGTGTACTTGTTCCAGCAGGTCTCATTACGAAGAACAGGACAATTTCAGGATTCAATCTCGGCACGCTCTCGAACAAAGAATCCTACCTTGAATCTGCCGGGAGAACGCTGATCCAGCTCGCGGCGGACGGAGTCCTCAAGCCCGTCATTGGAAAAATATTCCCCTTTAACGATATTGTCTCTGCGCATCGGGAGCTACAGACAGGGAGAACGTTCGGCAAAGTGGTTGTAGTCCTGGACCCGTGAACCACAACCGATAACATTGACTCTATGAATTCTGGTCGACGTCCGCGGACTCTGGACCCAGGCTTTCTTCTTGAGGCATACAGGGCCGGATTCTTTCCAATGGCCGATCCAAAGAGCGGGGAAATCTCCTGGTACTCTCCCGACCCCCGGGCGATTCTGCCTCTCAAGACACTCCACATCTCCGGGAGCCTGCAGACCGTAATCCGTAGAGAGTTGTTTGAGGTCCGGATCAACACAGCATTCGAGCAGGTAATCAACGAATGCAGTCGCCGTGAGGAGACCTGGATTTCGAACGATATCAAGGAAGTCTTTCTCGCGCTTCACAAGGCTGGTTTCGCTCACAGCGTTGAATCATGGCAATCCGGGGAACTTGCAGGTGGTTTATATGGTCTTGCGATTGGTGGAGCGTTTTTCGGCGAATCCATGTTTTCACTCATCCCTGATTCTTCGAAGGTTGCCCTTGTCTCCCTCGTCAAACAGCTGAAGGCGAAAAAATTCACGCTCCTGGATATTCAATTCATGACGAGCCATCTCGCGGGATTTGGGGCAATTGAGATTCCGCGGGCTGTATACATGGCTTCATTGACGAAGGCACTTCGCTCGAAAACAACATTTGTCTGAAGGATCCCCGGGTCCGGTTTTTGCATTTGGTTGCGTGTGTTGAATCACGTGAGAATAGTCAAGCTCCATGGTTTGCTGGAGCCTTTCAATTGAGTGGGGTCACGCGGGGACGCTCATAGTATCCATTGATGTGTGCGCGGGGGTTTTTGCGCTTTTCTTGCAATAGTAGCGATTACTGTATATATTTCCGGCCGCTACTCTCCTGATAGCCGCTCACCGGGTTGGAGGATTCGCTCTATTCTGGCACCAACACTTACCCTCGGAGGGAAAAAATGCCGCTTTCACGCAATGCGCAAAAGGTCGAATGTGTTCGAGTTACGTTTGTGCCGACTGATGATGAGCAGGGGTTTCGGAATATTCCTTCAACATTCAGTCCGTCGAGCAGGACCTACGGGTGGAAGCGAATGCACGAGTTGGAATACCTGATTGTCCCGAAGAAAATATCGAGCAATCAGATTGTGGTGGAAATGTTTGTTGATTCGCGGAAGGGGAAAGCAACTGCCGCCCAGGTGCAGAAGGCTGTTGAAAAATTTGTGCATGAGAAGGTCGGATCGGAGTGGCATGGGCTCAAGCTTGCCCGCATCAGTAAGTCGACAACCGCCGTTCCACCGGAACGCCGTTTTGTCCGGGGAACGATTGAAGAGATTCTCGGCTCACGACTTGACCGCGGTTAACGTTTTTCGATCCAAACATGCTTTCCGAACCTGCTTATGACCATTACTGAGACATCTTCGAGTGCTGCGATTCCCGCAAGACGGGGTAAGGTACGCGATATCTATGACCTGGGGAACGCCTTGCTCATTGTCGCGACTGACCGGATCTCGGCGTTTGATGTCGTCCTTCCCGATGGGATACCCAACAAGGGAAAAGTTCTTACCCAGCTCTCGAGGTTCTGGTTTGAGAAACTCTCCTTTCTTGTCCCAAACCATCTCTTGAGTGTTGAGATCGCGGATTTTCCGGAGCCGTTCAGATCAATGCCGGAGGTGTTCGCCGGAAGAAGCATGCTGGTAAAGAAAACGAGGCCGCTTCCGGTCGAATGTGTCGTGAGGGGGTTTGTATCAGGAACCGGATGGAATGACTATAGGAAGTCCGGTTCAATTTGCGGGATCGAACTACCGAAAGGCTTGAAAGAATCGGAGAAGCTTCCTGCACCAATCTTCACGCCATCCACGAAAGCCGAACAAGGACTTCATGATGAAAACATCTCCTTCGATTCGGTAGTAGACCTGCTCGGCATTGAACGAGCGGAGAAACTTCGCGCTCTGTCCCTCGGACTGTACCAGCACGGAGCTGAGTTTGCTGACACACGTGGAATCATTATTGCCGATACGAAATTCGAATTTGGTGAAGATGATGACGGTCGGCTCGTATGGATTGATGAAGCGCTCACACCCGATTCATCGCGATTCTGGCCCTCGGACCAGTACAAACCGGGAGGAGCGCAACCGAGTTTTGACAAGCAATTTGTCCGGGACTACCTCCTGTCCATTCAATGGGATAAAAAACCGCCCGCACCAACCCTGCCCCCGCAAGTGATCTCGACAACCAGCAAGAAGTATCTTGAAGCATTCCGGCAGTTGACTGATCACGAGCTGGAATAAGGGCTCTTCCCCCGCTTTACGGCAATATTTAGCCTCTTTCCGCGGTTTCCTTCCCCCTCTGCACATCTCCTTTGTAACAACTTACCAGTCGCACTTAAAGCCTATATTAAAAACATCTTGCTTTTTATTTGGGAAATAAGTAATTAGCAGGAAATTTTTCCCAACCCTCGCTTTTCTGCTTTGAACAGCCAAGAGGTCATTTGATGCTTGACAGGCAAACCTACGAACAAATCCTTGAGGGAATTAGCGGGGGATTCTTTGCGCTGGACAAGGAATACAGGGTGATTTACTGGAATCACGCTGCGGAAACGGGAACAGGTCTTCTTTCTGTCGATGTTGTAGGTAGAAATGTTTTTGATGTGTTCCCCAACGCCGCTGGTGCTCAACTGGGGGAAAAGTACCGGATTGCCATGGAGACGAGGGCCTTTCAAAGTTTCGAGACATCTTACAAGGACGATCGATTCGATGCATGGTTCGATGTTCGCATCTATCCGACTGAAGAGGGAATCGCCGTTCTGTTTCAAAATATCACCGATCGAAAAAAAGATGAGCGGCAGACCGACATCCTTGTCGAGATTTCCCGGGCCATTAATTCTTCCCGCCATCTCGATGAGCTCTGCATGCGTGCAGCCGAAAAACTTGCACTCATGTTCGAGATTCCGTCGAAGTATGTCTGCATGTTCCTCTACGATCCCCGTGCAAACGAGATCCGCCTTGTCGCCCCCGCAATTCTCGACGTGGAATTCCCACAAAACGTTGTGCATCAGGCTGTAACGGAATTCACAGGGTTCAGGGCCTCGGAGGCCGCATATAAGCGGGAAATCATCCTTTCTGACAGGGTGGGCGAGGCAACAATTGCCAACGTTTTCAGTGAGGAAATGAAAACCGCAGGGGTCAATACGCTCGTCGTAATCCCTCTTATTATCCAGGGGGAACTTCAGGGCGTCCTGGAAGTTCTTTCCATCAAGAAACGACCATATGTCTCCAGCGAGCTTGAGCTTCTGACCGTTGCGGCTAACGAGCTGGCCAGCGGCATCAGCCGGCGGCGGCTTGTGGATGAGCTGAGAATGAAGAATGTTGAATTGGAGACACAGACACAAAAGACAGTGGAAGCGAGTGACACCCTCAAGAAATTCCTCGCGACATTCAGTCACGAACTCCGCTCCCCTCTGAACTCGATCGTTGGCTTTTCGGAGATTCTGAACACGGAAATTGAAAGCCTCGAGCCGGGGACACGGAACGAGTTCGTGAAGAACATCAATACCAGTGGCCGGCATCTGCAACAGATCATCAACGACATCCTCGACCTTTCAAAAATTGAGGCCGGCAGGATGGAGCTTCACTTGTCAAGCTATCCCGTTTCGTATTTTCAGGAGAGTGTTCAACGGGTCCTCGGTACAGCGATTGCCGAAAAGGGAATCAATCTTCAGTTCCGCCTCAGTCCTGAGTTTGATGAGATTGTTGTTGATCAGACCCGATTCAAGCAGATTCTGATCAATCTTGTCTCCAACGCGATCAAGTTCAGCTCTCCCCGCGGAACGGTGACGGTGACGTCTGAGCGGGTTCGCAACGATATTCAGTTCACCGTTGCTGATGAAGGGCTCGGGATCAAGCCTGAGGAGGTATTGAATCTCTTCAAGCCCTTCCGGCAGGCGGCGGGAGGGAGAGAGAGGAACAAACAGGGGATGGGACTTGGGCTCGCCATTTCGAAGGAACTTGTCAAGCTTCATGGCGGCAGTATCTGGATTGAGAGTGAATGGGGACAGGGAACAAAAGTTTCATTCAAGATTCCGATGATGGTCGATGCCTCGAATGAAGGGATCATGCAGGCAGGAATGTTGCTTGATGCGCTGAAGCAGGAAAATCGGCCTGCGTCAAATGAAAAACCGCTGGCACTTGTCGTAGAGGATTCTCCGCAGGCTGCAGAACTTCTCCGGTTGCACATCGAGTCCGCCGGTTACAGGGTTGAAATCGCGCGTGATGGATCAGAAGCTCTTGAAAAAGCCAGGAGACTCCTGCCCAACGTCATCACCCTCGATCTGTTGCTCCCGGTCAAGGATGGGTGGGCAGTCATGCAGGAATTGAAGAGACATCCACTCTGTAAAAATATTCCGGTGATCATTGTTTCCATTATTGACGAAAAGAATCTCGGGTTCAGCCTCG
>DAIPLH010000220.1:0-5504 GCA_036769325.1 Bacteroidota bacterium | reverse complement strand
GCCCGGTTGCCTCAGTCCGCCCCCTGATTCCGCCCTGACTGAGCGGCTTCCCGGTGACACACCCCAGTGCATTAATGCTACCCGGATTCAGTGCCTGATACGTGTCCGCTATCCACGCCATCTCCCTCGAGCCCGTTCCATAATCAGGGGCAGGCACATCAATGCCTGGCCCGATGAAATTCTTCTTCACAAGTTCAGCAGTGTATCTCCGCGTGATTCGCTGCAATTCATCATCAGAAAACGACCTCGGGTTAATCTTGACACCCCCCTTTGCTCCACCGAACGGGACATCCACCAACGCACACTTGTAGGTCATCAGGGCTGCAAGCGCCATAACCTCATCCTGATTGACTGTTTCGCTGAATCGGATTCCTCCTTTAGTGGGAAGTTTGTGCTGACTGTGTTCAACACGGAAGGCTGAAATCACTTCATATCCCTTCTCAGTACGAACCGGAAACTGGAAGTGGTAAACGCTGTTACACGCCTTGATAACTTCAAGGAGACCGTTCGGATAGTTCAGAAAACTTGCGGCCTTGTCGAAATTGCGTGTGACATCGTTAAAAAAACTGGAGCCATCGACTGACATGAGGTCCTCGTCCGTGTAGTTTCAGAAAGTGATAGAAATGTGATAAGTAGTGGAAAGTGCTGGGGAAGACCTGAATTGCCTGATTACATTGCCAAACTTAGACATTTTGGCTCCAAGTTGCAACGGGGGGATTCGGTTGTTTCGAACGGGGTTCTCCCTTACCTTCATGAACAACTCTTACATGTATTAGTGGATTTGTCCCTCTCGAAGGAATCGATGGTGCCTGACCTCCCCGAGCATTTGGGGGCTTTGACTGCAGTGTTTTTTCTGACCCTGTTCTGGTTCTGGGAAAGTGTAGCCCCCTTTTTCCGTTTTGAGCATCGCGGCCGCCACCTGGCCCGAAATCTCTTTATTGCCGCGATAAATGTTGCTCTTCTGGCAGGTGTGTTTTCGGGACTGGTTGTGTGGACGGCAGACCTTGCCAGGCAGCATGACCTTGGGATGCTGCGACTCATCAGACTCGCCAACGTACCGCTTGTTCTTGGTTCTTTTATCCTCCTTGACGGATGGGCTTATTGGTGGCACAGAATCAACCACAAGGTTCGCTTTCTCTGGCGATTTCATCGTGTGCATCATAGCGACCCGGCCGTCGATGTGTCGACAGCCGCCCGATTTCATTTTGGCGAAATTGCGCTCTCGTCTCTGCTCAGGCTTGCACTGATCTTGTTACTTGGAATTCCAATTGAAGCGATTATTCTCTTCGACGTGATTCAGTTTCCCGTTATTGCCTTTCACCACGCCAACATTGGTCTTTCACCAGGAGTCGACAGATTTCTCTGTCTGCTTATCGTCACCCCTTCCATGCATAAGGTCCATCATTCACGCGAGAAGAGCGAAACGGATTCCAACTACTCGAGCATGTTTTCCGTTTGGGATAGGGTGTTTGGCAGTTTCGGAAGGCGTGAAGATGATCGGGGGATCCGGTTTGGCCTGCCATATTTTGAATCGGACTCGTTCCAGTCAGTTCCTGGACTCTTGTGGACACCCATGGCTCCAATCGAAAACCCGGAGACCGGAAATGGAAAAGGAGGGAAGTGATGCGATTCTCCGTTATCATCCCCGTCCTGAACGAAGAGTCAACGATCAGTCGTTGCGTGTCCATGCTGGCCTCTTCCGCACATGAAATCGAAATTCTTGTCGTCGATGGCGGGAGTCATGATGAAACGCTGAGGCTTGCCTGTGCGTCCGGCGCCCGGGTGATCCGCAGTGTTCCGGGCCGCGGATCACAAATGAACGCAGGCGCCCGGGAAGCATCAGGATCGATCCTGATCTTCCTCCATGCCGACACGGCGGTCCCTTTCGGTTTCTTTGACTTTCTTGCGGGTGAGTTCAAACATCCACCTCTTCTCTTTGGAACCTTTCGCACCTTTTATGATGCCCACTCGTGGCTCCTTCGGGTGTACTCGTTCTTTACCAGGTTCGAATCGGCGCTTACAACATTTGGCGACCAGTGTTTTGTGATGCGAAAGGAGTTTTTCGAAATGATGGGTGGATTCCCGGAATGGCCGTTGTTCGAGGATGTTGAGTTTTTGAAGCGGGCCCGGAAGAAAACAAGAATCAGGAAATTCCCGATGCGGGTCAGGACGTCTGCGCGAAGGTTCCTCAAAGGAGGGATCGCCGTTCAGCAAGTGAAGAACAGTATCACGATAATGCTCTTCCACCTGGGCGTTTCACCGCAAAGACTCTATAGAAGATACTATGGGAAGGACGTCAATATCCGGCGCCAGGACACTCCCTCGGATTTATCGATTAAAGCTGAAGCCCCCCCAAGAATTGCCTCTGACACTGTGGATATGATCGATTCGGTTAAGGGATAGGCGAGGGTAGGGTAGGGGATGATCAGGGACGGCGGCGAGAGTCGTGGAAGAACGGGAAAATCAGTTCCGTGTTGACTCTGGAGGCGATTCAAGAAGCTTTTGATTCTGGAATGCCTTGATGTCGCTGATTGTCGCGTGAATTCTCTGCAGTGATGAATCTATTCGATCAAGCCATGCCATGATGTCTCCGTCATCCGGAAATTTCTTCCTGATACTGTGCGACGTGATCGAGATGAGTGCCAGCGGGTTGTTCACGTTATCCTGGAGAAGGGTCGTGATCTCGTCAAGAAGCTGCAGGTGAATGCGCTGCTTCTCGAATTCCATCTGAATCTTCCTTCGGTATTCCCGTTCTTCCCGCTGTTGTTTCCTGTAACGTTGAAGCTGGATGAGGACGGCGGCAATAATCCAAAGCAGAATAAGCGAATCAAACTGCAGGAGATAGTCAAGGAATCCCTTCTTTGTTGCTCCCTGACGAAACAGGTCGACCGAAGTCAGGAGGTAGTATCCATAGATGACAGCCCCGCCCACGACGATTGAATATCTGTCAAGAAAATGAGCGATTGACCTAAAGAATGACTTCATAAGCAATCGGCTCCTGCTGAGTTCGGGTTTTGTGTCCCTTATTCTCCCGCACGGCGATGCTCAATATACACCCTCGCACGCCAATTTTCAAGCTGACCTGTTTTCCCGCGGGAGGCCTTATTCAGCAGGCACAATCTGTCCTCTAAACTCTGATGGAAGTCTCAATCCAAGCTGGGCCTTGTCTAAAACAAGGACCAGGCTATCAGGCCCTGCAAGCCTTGCACGTACCAAGCGTGGATCACCAAGAGAATTCCCCTGTGTCATGAAAATGGTTAGATAGAACAGGCTATCGACTCGTTCAATCGAGCATCGAACCTGGCCGTCGGGTTCAGCGACTCTATCCGCTTTCTCTTCTCCCCTCAGGATGACAAGGTTTCCGGTTTTCCTCACTTCTGAATCCTTAAGGGCGGCCTGATTCTGATGTACCACGATATCTTCCTGTCGTGCGGACTTTTCAGCAGCACCACTTATCGATTCACTTTCACCGCTGATATGGACTTCTTTACGAAGCAGGAATCCAGTTAGTTCGTATGGCTCGCTGCCGACAGCTGCGGTAAGGCTCTCTTTTTCGTCGGCGAGAAAGCCTTCCGGCGCTGTTGACGGTTGCGAGTTACTGCGGGACTTACTTGTTGAAGTGCTTTCTCCCAATCCATTGACTTCCTCGTGTTTTTTCACCGATTTGTCATCATCCCTCGTTGGCGGAGTGTCTTTGGGGGTGCTGCTCACTTCCTTTTGTTGTTCAGCGATTTCCAAAGGTGCGGGTTGAGGGACTGCGTTCATGAACCAGCGGTTGTAGAATCCGATCCCGACGATAAGCACGATCGCTGCTGCCATACTGAGAATGTGCGGGAGTGGCACGCTGCGCCTTCTTCCGTTCGTGAGCGCCTGCAGTTGACCTTTGATCCTGCTGGCCTCAAATTGTCTGATCCCTGCGGCAAGGCCAGCCTCACTCTCTACGCGCTCTCGACACTGAGCGCAGGACTTGAGGTGTGCATCCAGCCGGGCTCGTACCGAGTCTTCAATTCGACTCAGAACATAATCTTCCAGGACTTCCTCATCATCCGTCCAGTGTTTCTCATTTGTCATGGCAGAACCCTCTGCTTTGTCAGAATCTCCTTCAGCAATTTTTTGCACTGGTACTTCTTGGACTTTGCGGTCTGTGCATTAGCGAATTTGAAGCGCACTGCAATTTCTTCCATTGTGAGCTCCTCCCAGTAGAACGCAGTCAGCAATGACCGACACTGGTCTGAAAGCCGGGTGAGCGCTTGTTGGACGAGTTCAGCATCTTCCTTTTTGGAGATCTCATCGAGCAACGGTATGGATGTATCCTCTTTCTGAAAATCTGCGGCATTGAGCGCCCTCTCCCGCTTCTTCCGGGAAAGCTGCCTGAACCACAGGTTGCGCGCAATGGCATACAGGAAAGTCCCGGGATGGGCGCGGGCCTCAAAGTGATCAGCCCTGACTCTTTGCCAGAAAATAACCAGAGAATCCTGAAGAATATCCTCAGCCTCATCTGCCGAGCCGCTGTTCCTTGTTACAAGTGCACGAATTGTTTTTTGACTTGATGAATAGAGCTCAACTAATGCTGCCATTTCTCCATTCCTGACCCGATTGAGAAACGCTTCGTTTCGTTCCTGAGACTGCTCCTGAATATCCATTTACCTTTCAAGCATTAATGACATCAAGGGGCCCAAGGTGAATCACCCTGGCCAAAAAAGCAGACAAATGATGATACCACATTCCTGGCAAAATCAGAGCGGCCCCCTGAGAAGGAGGCCGCTGCTGTTTATCGAATGCTTCCTTGTCTTCTTTCAGTTCACGTTTCCGCGGTAATGACGACACCAGATTCGGAGTCGAAGAAATGAGCCTTGGTCATGTCAAAAAACAGATCACAGCGTGTTTGAGCAGAGGGAGGAGCGTCCGACGGGACGCGCGCAACAAAGTTCTGCGCTGACCCGGTGGAAAAATAAACGAATACTTCATTCCCAACCGGCTCAATGACTTCTATCATGACGGCCACCGGTACAATTCCCGGCGCCCCTCTGTTGGTTGTCTGGAGAATGTGTTCCGGGCGAATTCCGAGAACGATCTTTCTTCCAAGCCAGGATTGATATCGCTGGTGCGTTTCCGGAAGAGGCAGGCGGAACGATGTCGCATCCTCCTGAAACAAAAGAGTGCCATCGTTTGCGATTATTCCAGTGAAGAAATTCATTGTTGGACTTCCGATGAACCCTGCCACAAAGCGGTTCACGGGCTTGTTGTAAAGACTGAGTGGTGCATCCACCTGCTGAACAACGCCGTCCTTCATCACCACAATTCTGTCCCCCATGGACATTGCCTCGATCTGGTCATGGGTAACGTAGATCATCGTGGTCTGAAGTCTCTGGTGCAAGCGGGAAATCTCCGTCCGCATCTGAACCCTCAGGTTCGCATCCAGGTTGCTGAGCGGTTCATCGAACAGGAACACCTTGGGCTGCCGAACAATCGCCCGGCCCAACGCCACGCGCTACCACTGTCCG
>DAIPLH010000219.1:0-5518 GCA_036769325.1 Bacteroidota bacterium | reverse complement strand
ATGATCCCAAACGTCACACTGAACTCTCCGGGTGTGGAAAAACAAATCGCATCTTCGCTTTGAATGGTAACAATGGAAATGACCCGTTTTAGGAGAAAAGGCGAGCCATGAGCTTTCGCTTTGCGACGGGGAGGATGGTCTCTCCATACGGGAAATCGAGGTCCGTGTCGCAAGAGAAAGTAGCCGGGTTTGGCAGATCATGATACTTACGAATCAACATCCATTTGATATTCTCAGGAGAACTCTCCATTCCGTCCCGCTCCACCGATTCGATCACCCGGGTCTTCAGCGTTCGGTAACGTTCGCTTGCCGAAGTAAATAAAGAAACCTCGTACCTGAGAAGGTGAAGCTGATGAACACGGACGTCAGGGACGAACCAGTATCCCTCATCACGGTAGATCGGTGTAATCCCTACTTCGGCGATGGAGATATGGTCATCCACAAAATTAAAAATCTGCATCCCCTCTTCCATAAGCTCTCTGACGATCGGGTGAGCCCAGAGCATCAGATCGAGAATTGCTTTTATTTTCTCGTCTTCATGCTCAACGGTCTCGTACACCGCCTTCTTATTCTCGAAATCAAGATCCTTGAGTTCCCTGGGAAAATGGTTCTTGATTTCATCCTTGTTCTCGATGAGGATCTTGAGGGTTCTGTAGAGCTCGGTCAGATCTGACAAAAAGGGGTAGAGGCGATTGTGTGAGAACGCGTTGGTGTACTCCTTCAATCCCTGAAGGATTAGATACTGACGCTTCTCAAAATCGTCAGACTCGCTGAGAATTGTATCAAAGCGAAGGCTCATAGGTGTCTTCAACGGCAGTATAAAGCAATAAGAACTATGCCATTGTGACCTGTATAACCCCCGAGTTGAATTGGGCACAATCCCCATTTCCGGTGGAAAAAACCAGTTCCAGCGAGCAATTTTAACCCTCCTTCCATATATTCCTAACCGATACCTATCTCTAAGGTCCCTTCCACTGTCCAACAAATAATACAAAAAGGGGAATCCCGCAAGGGATCCGGAATGCAGACCCAGGAAGTTCATACCCTCGATATTGCATCGATCGAAAGAGAGCTGACCGAGCTCTGGACAAAAGAAGAGGGAGATGGAGCATCTCCCGTCATCCGTGCATGCTCGATGAACCTTATCGTGTTGGGAAGCGATGATGCCGGAACGGAAGGAATCCTGGATGAGCTGAGCAACGAACACCCCGCCCGGACATTTCTGATTTCAGCAGAGAGCGATCTCTCGACCAAGTCTGTAGAAGGATGGGTCGCGGCCCGTTGCTCAATTCCCTTACCAGGTGAGAAGCAGGTTTGTTGTGAGCAGATTCACCTCCGGGGAGGAGACGATGCCGGAGAAAAGATTTCGAGCGTTGTGTCCTCGTTGCTTGTGCCGGACGTTCCGGTTGTTCTCTGGCGGCGAACACCGAACAGAGCCCATGATGATCTGTTCGCGATTCTCAAACCCCTGTGCGATTTTACGATTCTTGACTCCGCCCGTGAAGGCAACCTGACAACAAACCTCGACTTGTTGCAGAAGGGTGATGACGGACTGTTCGGAGATCTTGCGTGGGAACGCCTTGATCCGTGGCGCCACCTTTTCGCGCACATCTTCGATTCAGCCGCGGCACTGAATGAGCTCGATGACCTCACGAAGATCCGGATCGTGTATGCGGAGGATCCCAATACCCGGATGTCCGGACTTCCCTCCGCTCTGCTGTTTGCAGGCTGGCTTTGCCAGGCATTGGATCTGCGTGGTGAGAAGGGAATTGGGATTGTCAGCACGGGCGAGACGGGAGGGGAATTGACGAAGGGCGAAACCACGGTTAACCTTGCCATCGTCGGCGAATCGCGCGCCTGCGAAGAACCTGGACCTCTTCTTTCGATTGCCCTTGAGTTCAATCGCACGAGTCTTCTCCTTTCGGCGAGCGGTCACTGTTTTCAATGTGTTCGGGTTTCGGAAGACCGTAAGCGCCGGAAGACCCGCATGCCGCTCCGGAGTGCAGGAGACACAGACCTTCTCTCGCGCCTGTTGATTGAGCTCGATGCCGATCAACTACATCGGAAGAGCCTGCTTGCTCTTTCCAAAAATCTCAACCCTCAGGCATGATCCCTGGTCTCACGGTCTTCCGGGATCAGGACATCCTTGCAGAGGCAGCGGCAAAGTTTATTGTTCAGAAGCTTTCGATGGATGTTGCAGCTCGTCGGAAGGCAAACCTTGTCCTGTCAGGAGGTAATACTCCACGTGCGGTCTACGAAAAGCTTGGGTATGCAGCGGATGAAACGGGGCTCGATTGGAGGAATGTTCATTTGTTCTGGGGTGATGAGCGATGTGTTCCGCCTGACCACCCCGAAAGTAACTACCGAATGGTGCAGGAATCGTTGCTTCAATCCATCAGTATTCCGGAAGGTAATGTACATCGAATCAAATGCGAATCCTCACCGGCTGATGCCGCCACGCAGTACAGCAGTGAGATGCGGGAACATTTCAGCTTAAAGGGCGACACCATTCCTTCATTTGATCTTGTCCTTCTGGGAACAGGCGAGGATGGTCATGTTGCATCAATTTTTCCAGGGAGTTCTGCCGAAACCGAAATGGATTATCTTGTGACGTCAACGTTTGTCGAAAAGCTGCAGGTGAATCGCATTACAATGACGTTGCCGGTCCTAAAAAACGCGGCTGAGATCCTCATCCTGGTTGCTGGCAGAGCAAAGGCCCGGATTCTCAGAAGCCTCTTCCTCGATGAGAATCTTCGCCTTCCGGTTCATCAGATCCGCAGCGCGTCGGGGAAAGTGCAATGGTTTGCTGATCGTGATGCTGCGAGTATGCTGCCCGAAGGGATCGCTGAATGATATTGGCCGGTGACATTGGAGGCACAAAAACCAACCTTGCGTATTTCCAGATGGCCGAAGGCAGACTGCGGGTTGTGCGAGACTTCAGCTATCCGAGCCAGGAGTTTGATTCCCTCGAAGAGGTTGTGGAGAAGTTTCGCACTGCATTTCCCGCTGAAATAAAGGCGGCTGCGTTCGGGGTTGCCGGGCCTGTGGTGGACGGACGAACTGAGGCAACGAACCTCTCGTGGATCGTGGATTCGAGAAATTTGGCTGGAATGCTTAACCTCGAGCAGGTCGGGTTGATCAATGATCTCCAGGCAACGGCATACGGGATTCTTCAACTCGGTGACGAGGACATGCTTGTCCTTAATAAGGGTGTACCGCAAAGAAATGCCACCATTGGGGTTATTGCTGTCGGGACAGGATTGGGTGAAAGTGCGCTTGTGTGGGACGGGAAGAGGTACCATGCGATTGCTTCCGAAGGCGGACACTCGGATTTCGCTCCCCGTAATGAAACCGAAATCGAGGTACTTCGCTTTCTGAAACGCGAACTCCACCGGGTCAGCTACGAGAGGGTGCTCTCCGGGCCGGGCCTCAGAAACCTTTACCGGTTTTTCCGATCAGGTTCCGGATCCGCTGAGCCGGAATGGCTGACTCAGGCAATGGCGAACGGTGATGCTTCAGCAGCCATTTCCGATGCAGCGCTGAACGGAAAGGATATCGTTTGCAACCAGGCTCTCGATGCATTTGTGTCGCTTTATGGCGCTGAAGCAGGAAACCTTGCCCTGAAGTTTCTTACGACCGGCGGATTTTTTGTCGGCGGAGGGATCGCGCCGAAGATCCTGGCAAAACTCCGCGGTGGAGCGTTCATGAAAGAGTTTCTGGACAAGGGACGCTATTCTCCTCTACTTACGAACATCCCCGTTTCTGTGGTCCTCAACGACAAAACGGCGTTGCTTGGGGCTGCACAGTATGCCCTGATGCTTCAGGTGCGCCCCCTGGTTCTGTGAGACGGATTCTTCCCGGATTCCCATGAATAAGCCTGTTCTCAGGACGAAACCGCTCGAGTTCGACGAATTAAGTGTTGGGATAATGCTGGAGAGGGCGCGGACATTTCGCCAACAGCTTGGGCTCCGCCGAACAGTAAGAGAGTTCTCATCCAGACGTATTCCCATGGAGATGCTTGAGGATATCATCCTCACGGCCGGATCGGCTCCGTCGGGTGCAAACAAACAACCCTGGAAGTTCGTGGTGGTGGATGACCCTGAGCTGAAAAAGCAAATCCGGATTGCAGCGGAGAAGGAGGAGAAGGAGAGCTACGAGCACCGGATGCCGCAATCCTGGCTGGATGATCTGGCGGAATTAGGGACAGACTGGCACAAAGAATTCCTGGAAATTGCCCCGGCCCTGATTGTGGTGTTCAAGGAGCGCTACAGAGTGGAGGATGGTATTCAGAAGAAGAACTATTACACTGAAGAATCGGTGGGAATTGCATGCGGGTTTCTTCTCGCGGCAATCAATAACGCCGGGTTGGTGTCATTAACCCACACTCCGAGTCCGATGAATTTTCTGCAGAAGATCCTCATGCGCCCGCCGAACGAGACGCCGTTTCTCTTGATTCCTGTTGGGTACCCGGCTGAGAATGCGATGGTTCCCGATATTCGCCGAAAGTCACTCGACGAGATCATGGCTTTGAATGTTCGGTCCAGTCGGGGTTGAATATATTCAACCCCACAAAAAAACATCAGAGTCTCCTGTCGGGGATTTGACTGAGTATTCTGAATCTTGTTGGGGTTTGATTAATCAAACCCCAACAGAAACATCTCCAACGAACAACAATCAAATTGGGACACTACCGTTCAGTCCACTCACTTTGATAGTTGTTGTATTGTGCCTATATTGCCGTATTGACTCAAGACAGAACCCTCACTGATTCCGCATTCTCCATCTGATGCCCACTCTCGCTGCAATTGATGTTGGATCCAACGCATTCCGTCTCCTCATCGGAACGGTCGAGGCCGACCGCAAAGTGACGATCGTTGAATCCGTGCGTGATCCCGTCCGCCTCGGCCAGGATGTCTTCACAAAAGGGGAAATTCCTGAGGAAACCATCGATCGCGCAGTGGAGGCATTCGTCCGGTTCAGGCAGATCATCGATCAACACGGGGCGAAATGGATAAAAGCTGTAGCCACCAGTGCAACGCGGGAGGCATTGAACAGCGACCTTTTTGTAGACCGCGTCGCGCAGGCTTCAGAAATTGAGCTGCAGGTGATCGGGCCTGAGGAAGAGGCAAGGTTGATCCACCTCGCGGTTGCCCAGAGTATACCCCTTGCAGGAAAACTCGGAATGCTGGTTGATATCGGCGGCGGCAGCGCAGAGATCACACTGACCTCCGACGGACAGATCATGACCACGGAAAGTTTTCGCATGGGGGCCGTGCGTTTGTTGCAGGTTCTCGAGGAAAAGAAGAGGGGAGAAAAGAACTTCAATCAGCTTGTCCGTGAGTATGCCGATGCTGCGCATAGGAGGATTAAGAAGGAAGTCGGCAACCGTACCATCGATATTTGCATCGGAACAGGAGGGAACGTTGAATCCCTGGGGGACCTCCGGAAAGAGTTCTTCGGGAAGGACAGTGATAACCTGATCACCGTGGACGAACTGGATACGCTGGTGAAGAAGCTG
>DAIPLH010000218.1:1779-5530 GCA_036769325.1 Bacteroidota bacterium | reverse complement strand
CGAGACCGTCGTGGAGCGCCTCGCCGGTGAGCTTCAGAAAGACCTCTTCCAGGTTGGGTTTCCGAACGTCCAGGCCGCGGTACAACGCCCCGGCATCCTTGATGGCACTCAGTATCTTCTGCACATCTTCCGTGTGCTCAACCGTGATCCTGATGCTGTTGTGATCGATAAGAACCGGATCGAAACCTATCTTTCGGACGATTTCAAAGACTTTTTCATCGGCGGACTGTAGCGTGAGGGTTTGGTTATTTGCGTTGTTTTGGATGAGTTCCCCGGGAGAGCCCATCGCGATGATCTTCCCCTTGGAGATGATTGCAACCGTGTCTGCAAGAAGTTCCGCCTCCTCCATGTAGTGCGTGGTCAGCAGCACCGTCTTCCCCCTTTTTTTCAGACCATGCAGGACGTCCCACACCTCGCGCCGCGCGCGAGGGTCGAGCCCGGTCGTCGGCTCGTCGAGGAACAGGATCTCGGGATCGTTCACGAGCGCAATCGCGATCCCAAGACGCTGCCGCAACCCTCCGGAGAGATTCTTGTACTGCTCTTTGGCCTTGTCCTGGAGGTTCACGAGTTCAATCAGACTGTCGATGTCGGGCTTCTTGCAACTAAAAAGCCGCGAAAAGTACTGCAGGGTCTCTCTGACTGTTATCCGGTCGAATGAGTTGAACCCCTGCGGGAGGACACCGATGCGTCGGACGATAGCGTGCTTTTTCTTCGTGACGTCCATTCCAAGAATGGTCACTTTACCTGAGGTGGGCGTGCGGATCGTGTCGATAATTTCGACGGTAGTGGTCTTGCCGGCGCCGTTCGGTCCCAGCAGGGCGAACACCTCGCCTTTACTGACGGTGAACGATATGTCGTTGACTGCCAGTAACTCCCCGTAGCGCTTGGTCAGTTTGACGACTTCGATTGCGTTTTCAGTTTCTTTGATCATGATTCACCATTTTGGGCCAGAAGCCTATGTTGCTGAGGACCTTCCCGCTCACCGCTGGCCACGCCATAAGAAAACGGTCAATCAACGGCTGGCGGTGTTTGAATAACACAAAGCTCGGGATTAACGTCGCACCCAGATGCTCTTTGGTTGTCTCCGCGCCCTGGCCTGCGTAATAGAGAGGGATTTTTCGCTCCACACAGGTGCGGACGTTTTCGAGCCAGGACAAAACGTACATGTTGTATTTGCGCCCTAGAACATAATCCATGCAGAAATATTTATCCACCATCGCTTCCTGTTTTACGACGAGAAGGTTGAAAGCGGCAAGTTCTTCCTGCACAAAATAGAGCGTGTATTCAGCGCCCGGGACTCTCTCACAGATTTTCTCAAAAAACATGCGGTTATGCACACCAAACGCCAAAGGGCTCCGAGCCACCGTTTCCAGATAAAGCTTGTAGATCCGGTCCAGATAAGGAGCAATAGTACAGCATCGAATGACCCTGACTTCGTCGGAGGCACGCATTTTGCGACGCAGGTCCTTTCTCGCGGCCTTTGAAAAGCGGGCCAGGAAATCCTCCATGCTCTTAAAATCAATCGGGAGCCGGGCACATGACTGAAATTGCACCTTGTTGAAATCATTGAATACGTCTTCGGGAAGCTTGCCGTACTGATTAAAGTTGTAAAACGCCACGATGTTGCTTTTTCGTTCGGCCGCGAGCGTTTGCAACGATGCAAAGGCCGTTTCGCAGGCCGCATCAAAGGTGCTCTCATCGATGTGAGGATCAATCCCGATCTCACTCCATTCCCCCATCACCAACCCCACGCATAAAACGCGGGGTTCGAAAAGCGAGGGGATGAACCGGCCCGCAGCTTTCAGCGCTTTCTTGATCCAACCCTCCACAAAAGTTGACAGATCAAAACGGGTTTCAAACAGCGGCAATAAGAGAATCGGAATACCATCTTTGAAAACCACGATGCTCTGCAGGTGAAAACCGTCAACACCCGATTCCTGCAACAGAGAGAGAAGCGGGGCGGTGCTGGAAGGCTCCGGGAAAAGACGACCAAGATCTGCCGCCGACACTCCGTCTAAGCGTGGCATGCACGTGCAGGAAAGGTTATTCATCGACAGTTGGTTTCCGGTTCACAAGGGCGATGGAAAACCACATCTTGTTCTGAAGAAACGAACGTACCCAAAGTGGTTGGCCCGCAACCAGGGGAAATCGCTCCAGGGCCTTTCCTGACAAGCCCACCGGGAAGGTATACCCGCTCCCACCCGCTACCGGGGGATGGACGGTGATGTGCCGCGGATCCACGAGATGGAACGCACATCCCAGTGCCTTGACAACGGCTTCCTTGATAGACCAGAGCAAGGCTGACGCCTCTTCCAAATTCCCGCTTGACAGCCTCAAGGCATCTTGAAACTCTTGTGGCTGGAAGACTCGCTGATAAGGGTATGCACTATGAAATTCATCGCTCCCTGCTACGTCAATGCCCATATCAGACTCATCTCCACAGAGAGCGGCCCACACTTTTCCTCCACACGTGCTGAATGAGATGGCCGGTCCCCGCTCTTTTCCCAACAGAAGGAGGGGCTTGCCAAGCAGGCCGCATGCCACCTGAATCGGGAAATCTGCCCGGTTGGAAGATTGATGGTGTTTCCAACGACGATTTTCCAAAGCCGCAAAGTGATCCCACAGGATGGAGACGAGGCGGTGCTTGTCCGCTGTCTTGTCAGTCACACTGCCTTTGGGGGTTTGATCGGCACATGCCTTGGATGCATAGAAGACCGGGCCCCTTCCATGAAGGAAACTCGCGGAATGAACAGTTATTCCTTGACAATCAGTTGCCACTTCTTCTCCCATGTATTTCCGATCACCGTTCTTTCCGGGCCCTGAAGTGTCAGTTCGAAACCCATTGCATCCGGATACCGTACATCTGCATGATGGGGCTGCCTTGCTCGTCAATCGCTCTGGCGTCCCAGGCAAGACCTTCATCATCCTGCGACCGCAAGCGGGCCTCCAGGGTTATCTGTTCCCCTGCCCGGCATTGCCGCGAAAACCTCATCTCTCCGATCTCCATGGGAACCATCGATCTTCGCTCCGATGAGTCCGTTGCAGCTGTGTAGAAGCCGAGCAACTGCAAAAGGGCCTCAAATAGATAGGGAGAGTATTGGTACCGTGCCTTACGCAGATGTGCGAAATCACTTGTCTCCCGGTAGGTGGTTCGGCCCCGCATCACCCCCGGGCCTGCACCGTCAATGATATCTATCACGCGATACCTGCCTACGAGGCCGCTGCGGTCTTCGTACCATTGAAGCACCTGGTTATGATCCAGAGGAGTTGTCCGCAGTTCTTCCCGCTGGACAGGAAAACCAGGGAGTCCCGCTCCGAGATTTCCTTCCCCGCCATCAAGGATTACCTGGCCCTTGCAGTGCGGGGTGAAGCGGTCGGTCAATCTCCCGGCGGGGGAGATATCCTGTGTTGCGAGAGAGACCTCACACACTATCTCCCGAAGGGCATTGTCGGCCCGGCGGCAGGAGATTCTGGAAGGCCGTGGAAGCCCGGGAGGACACTGGATCATGTCCATGAGTCGCACCTGGCGGACTCCACGCACCTGAAGGTGGGGATACAGTATCTTGGCGGCTTCCATGAATGTCTCCAGAATCATGGCGGCTGAGACAAGAGCATGCTTAATGAACGTGAATGGCCGGTGATCCGCGATCCAGAGATCCTTATCCAGGGAGAAGGTTCTGACGGCTTCCAGTACTTCCCGGTGGATGTCCAGGCAAGAGATCCTCTCTATCAGGGGAAAGTCCGCGAGGCT
>DAIPLH010000218.1:0-1769 GCA_036769325.1 Bacteroidota bacterium | reverse complement strand
CCCAATGCGTGAAGGCTGGGTCGTATCATTGAGCAGTACCGTCTTCAGGGCTGGTAGTCTCCTCATGAACATCACCCAAACGTCTTCGGCTGGCGCTAGAAAGAGTTCACGGCAGAAAAGCCCTGCTAGTTCATTTCCCTGGATATACGCCACGCCCTTTAGCTCCAGCAGCTCCCGGACTTCCGGATCCTCGGCCATGCCGGTTCCCTCGACAGGTGGAAGCATCAAAGCCTTGAATCGGATGCCGCCGTTTTCCCGGCGGAGTGTTCTGAGTAATGCAGACATCATCCGGTTGGCGGCAGCGTAGTTGGCCTGGCCTGGATTTCCCTGGATCGCGGCTGCCGAGGAGAGGCCCACGAAAAACCTCAATCCGGCTCCCTTCGCTGCCGAGAAAAGATTCCAGGCGCCGAGGAATTTTACGTCAGTGACCATGGAAAAATCATCCGGGGGCATGTGACATAACAGGCCGTCCCTGAGCAATCCGGCGCCGTGAATGATTCCGTCGATCTTGCCATAACGGGACGCCACCGCGCCCAAGACAGCGCGGACCGCTTCGGGATCGGTCACATCGCAGGTATGGTAGGTTGCCTCGATCCCTGAGGAGTGCAACTCCGCCAGCGTCCGGGCGATCTCCGATGTTCTGCGGTCGGCTGCGAACTCTTCAGAAGGCACATGACCTGTGGGCGATGCTGCCACATCGATGTCCGGGTTCAGAACCGTTCTCCCCAGGAAGACCAGACGGGGCATGAAGGGTGCGAGACTACGGGCCAGAAGGGCGCTGATCCCGGTAGCGCCCCCGGATATGACGACAACGTCTCCCGGATTCAGACTCAGACTCAGACTCAGACTTGACGAATCCCCGAAGACAGACGGGGCGATGTGTCCCTCCGAAGTTACGACCCTGCCATCACGATGCATGGTCTCCACCACGGTGCATCTTCTGTCCAGAGCGCCGCGCAGTGCAACACGAAGGTCGGTATCTCTCTCGATTTCCAGTGTGCGAAACTGGACCGATGGATATTCCTGCGCTGCGCTCAGAAAAAGTCCGAGCACCCCTTCCGCCAGTAACAGTCCGTTAGTATCGGAATCCTCCCTGGAATGGACCAGCACCACGAATTTCTTTGCCGATGATTGTAGAAATACCTTCAGGAGAATAAAGAGTCCCCTGAGAAGCTGCGGAACATCCGCCATGCTCCTTGATTTTCCAGCCCCGCCTTGGGGCAGGGTGATGACCATCCCGGCCAGGGACGCCAGGCAGGAGATTCTCCCGGCTGCCCTGCCGGCCCCTTCATCAGTCAGAAGATCGTATGCTTCTTCACCAGGACTGAAGCTGCCTTGCATGAACAGCATCGGAACTGTGTCAACACCATGATCCAGCCTGAGGATTTCCCCGGCACTTCTGGCAATTCCGTCATCCCGGTCAGGCGAGAGAAGGAGGACAGACTCGCCCGGGCTCAATTCCATGGGAATCGAGTCCGCCGATTCTACAGTGGCGTGGCTGAATACGAGCCGTTTTAAATTCGCCTCATCCTCTGGAGGATTCAGGAGTTCACCCTGCACCGGGATGGTGGCAGCAGTCGTGGTGTCAGACTGAGGGCTGGATCCTCCCTGCTTCGCGACTATATTTGAGATCCTCCGGGCGATGTCATTCACGGTACGGACGTCTATAAAATCCTCCAGATCGATCGTGATCCCGAATTGGCGTTCTGAGGCGTCCATGATGATCGGGAGGCGGCTGGATCGGATGGAGAGGTCCCTTCTGAGATCCA
>DAIPLH010000217.1:0-5546 GCA_036769325.1 Bacteroidota bacterium | reverse complement strand
CGGACTGGTGGATTTTGATGGGGTCGGGCGTCTCAGTGTCGGAGTAGCGAATGAAGCGGGCGAAGAGGGCCTGAAGCTTGTCTCCCGGCTGGAAGAAGTCAGAACCGTCCAGGTGACGAATGGTGAGCGTGATCAGGAATTGAAAAAACTGATGGACGGTGAAAGAGACCTTGTGCTCGTCATTCCATCAGGGTACGTCCCCGGGGCAACTTCAATTCTGCCTGCCGCCTATGTCAACGAGGCCTCGCCGGATGAAGCCGAACTTGCCATGATGGTGCTTCAGAACGTCGTCGATCACCTGCCGGGAAGTCAACACACCGATCAGGCCGGAGTCCTCAATCCGGTACGGTTGAGAGGTCGAAACCTTTCATACATTGATTTCCTGATTCCCGGGATTATTGGAATGTCGATCATGCAGATGGGAATCTTCGGCGTGGCATTCAGTTTTGTTTCCCTGAAGAAAAGGGGGATTCTCCGGAGGCTTTCGGTGACCCCAATCCGGCCGAATGATTTCATCGTTGGCCAGATCTTCATGAGGCTTGTCGTGGTCCTTCTTCAGATCAGCCTTCTTGTTGCGGTCGGCGTTCTTTTTCTCGACCTCCACTTTGCGGGCAGCCTGCTTGAGATGTTCGTCATCGGCATGCTCGGGGCATTCGTCTTTCTATCGATGGGGTTTGCGATAGCCGGAGTTTCATCATCTGAGGATCAGGTCGCCCCGCTGTCAAATATCGTCGCGATGCCGATGATCCTTCTTTCGGGCGTGTTCTTCAGCCGGGTGGGGTTGCCTGGTGTGGTGCACACAATCACTGATTTTCTGCCGCTGACGTACCTTAACGATGGATTGAGGGCCATTGCCATCGACGGTGCAGGGCTCGCCGATGTCCTGCCGAACCTCGCGGGCCTTTCTGTCTGGTGCGTGCTCTCTTGCGGTGTAGCGATCTTTCTCTTTAAGTGGGAGTAGACAATGTCAGGTGATAGTTCTTTCCGGAATTCCGTTGTCCTCGGGACATCCATTGTTCTGGCCGCAGTCATTTTCGGTACATTTTTCTTCCTCAGCAGGGGGACGGAAAAGACTGTCAGAGTGGTAGGCGCTGCAACAGCAAGGACAGGTTCCGACGTGGCCAAGCTCCGGATTTTCATTCAGAACAGAGTTCTCCCCAATGAGATCCGCAAGGGCTATCAGGATGTGGGGCGAGATGTCTCACGATTGCAGGCCGACCTCACGGCGAAGGGGTTTGCAGCGGACGAAATTCAACTGAACCCGGCAAGCTCGTTCCAAAACTACAACCAGCAGGGGACAGTGACCGGTTCTACCGTCCAGCAATCGATCGTGGTTACCTCAAAGAGCGTGGATTCCCTGCAGGCCCTCGCCTTGAAGCCTGACCGTCTCTTGGCCCTTGGGATCATGCTCCAGTCGATGCAGATCGAATACTACTCGTCCGACATTGCCGACCTGAAGAAGGCGCTCCTCGCAGAGGCAACCGCTGACGCGCGCAAACGGGCCGAAGAAATTGTGCGCAGCTCGGGCCTGATGATTCAGGGAATCCAGTCGGCCCGCGCGGGAGTCTTCCAGATAACCGAACCATATTCGACCGAGGTGACCGATTATGGAGTTTACAACACCTCGACGCGCGAAAAGGAAATTACGGTGACGGTTGCCGCGACATTTGTCGTGGACTGAGAACCGTTCAACCGCTTCCGGACGTCAATTTCTTGACATTTCTGGCCATTCTTGCTATATTGACCCGTCTCGAATAGACCGGAACTCGCCTGAGTTCTCTCACCAACGCCCTATTGGAGTAACAACCTTTCATGCTCACCGAATTTGGCCGCGTGCTGATCTTCTTCATTCTCGCGGGCGTTTTTGTCGCGGGAGGAATGATCACCGCATGGTTGATCAGGCCAAACAGGCCGTATCCCAGCAAGCTCACAACGTATGAATGTGGCGAAGACCCGATTGGTGACACCCGTGTGAGATTCAATATCCGGTTCTATGTTGTCGCACTGATTTTCCTGATTTTTGACGTCGAAGTCGTGTTTCTCTTCCCCTGGGCGCTCATTTATAAAGAGCTCGGCTGGTTCGCATTTATCGAGATGCTCGTCTTTCTGGCGATCCTGTTTGTCGGGTACGCCTATGTCTGGAGAAAGGGAGACCTTGATTGGGACAGGCCCGCTCCCAGAATCCCCAGGTTTGAAAAAGGGATTGGCGTGGTTGAGGATCACGTTGAAGAACAGCTTGTCGTAACCCAGGAATGATACCGCGTCTCCACCTTCCCGCCACTTCGGCTCAAATCCGCCTGAAAGACAATACCTAAGCCATGGGCCTCCTCGACCAGCGATTCGAAAACGGTAACATTGTCATCACCTCCATTGACAACCTTCTGAACTGGGCCCGGCTGTCGTCCCTTTGGCCCATGCAATTTGGCCTTGCCTGCTGCGCTATTGAAATGATGGCAACGGGTGCGTCTCACTATGACCTGGACCGCTTTGGGATTTTCTTCCGCGGAACACCGCGCCAGTCAGACGTCATGATCGTTGCAGGGACGGTAACATTGAAGATGGCCGAGCGGATCAAGACTCTTTATGACCAGATGTCCGAACCACGGTATGTCGTCTCCATGGGGAGTTGTTCAAACTGCGGCGGACCGTATTGGGAACATGGCTACCACGTGCTGAAGGGAGTTGACCGTGTCATTCCTGTCGACGTCTACGTTCCCGGATGCCCACCCCGGCCTGAAGCTCTTATGGAAGGACTGATGAAGCTGCAGGAAAAGATTCGCGGCGAAAGCATCGCCCGAAAAGACCTGTCAATGGCATCCCGCTGATCCGAGTATGATCCCCCAGGAAATTTTTGACAGCATCAAAGCAAAGTTCCCGAAGTCCGTTCTCGAGGAACGGTCTACCGGCGTCCACGATCCGTTCGCGGCAATTGCTCCGGAGAGTATCCGGGACGTCTGTCTTTTTTTGAGAGATGATGATGCATTGGCGTTTGATTTCCTCATGTGTCTTTCCGGCGTCGACTACACCGGAGGGAAGCTTGGGGTTGTGTACCATTTGCATTCGATGAAGCGCGGACACAAGATTGCCCTGAAGGTCGAGGTCCCCGCGTCAAACCCGCATTGCGGAAGCGTCGAGTCGGTATGGAAGACCGCCAACTGGCATGAGCGTGAGGCGTTTGACCTGTTCGGCATTGTCTTCGACGGACATCCTGATCTCCGTCGCATCCGCCTTCCGGATGATTGGGAGGGACATCCACTCAGAAAAGACTACCAGGTGCCGGAGTACTACCATGGCATGAAGGTGCCGTACTGATGGAAGCTGCGCTGACCATTCCTGGATTTCACCGCTCCCTGAAGAGCCACGAGATGGTTCTCAATATGGGACCCCAGCATCCTTCGACTCATGGGGTTCTTCGGCTTGAGCTCATCGTCGACGGCGAAGTCGTCATCGATGTCGTCCCGCATATCGGCTACCTCCACCGGTGTTTCGAGAAGCATGCGGAACACATGACCAATTACCAGCAGGTCATTCCCTATTGCGACAGGATGGACTACATTGCCGCGATGAACAACGACCTTGGTTATGCCATTGCATGCGAGAAGCTCCTTGCCATCAAAGTCCCGGAACGTGTGGAGTATATCAGGGTCGTCATGGCAGAGCTGCAACGGATCGCCAGTCATTTGCTTGCCATCGGCACCTACGGGATGGACATTGGCGCGTTTACGCCGTTTCTATATTGCTTTCGTGACCGGGAACGGATCCTCGATATCTTCGAACAGACCTGCGGCGCCAGGCTTCTCTACAACTATATCTGGATTGGCGGGCTCTCACATGATGTTCCCGTTGATTTCCAGCAAAAGGTGAAAGACTTCTGTGATGCGTTTCGCCCGACGATTCGTGAGCTGAACCAGCTTCTGACCTACAACAAGATCTTCATCGAGCGAACCGCGAATGTCGGTGTGCTCCCTGCCGACGTCGCGATCAATTACGGTGCCAGCGGTCCCGTACTTCGTGGATCGGGAGTGAAATGGGACCTGCGGCGAAATGACCCATATTCGATCTATGACCGCTTCGAGTTCGACATCCCTGTTGGCCTTGGAGAGGTGGGGACAGTTGGAGATTGCTGGGATCGCTACATCGTCCGTGTCCGGGAAATGGAACAGAGTCTCCGGATCATCGAGCAAGCCGTGGCGTCGATACCAGCCGGCAATGTCCAATCAGCAATACCAAAGAGAATCCGGCCCGATGCGGCAGATCTGTATGTGCGCACCGAAACGCCGAAGGGTGAGCTGGGATACTATATTATTGCCGACGGGACAACAAGTCCGTTCCGCGTGAAGGTCCGTCCCCCGACGTTTGTCAATCTCTCCATCCTGCCCGCAATGTCGCGCGGGGCCATGATTGCCGATGTTATTGCGATCCTCGGAAGCATCGATATCGTCCTCGGGGAGGTCGACCGCTAGGATGAAAGAGACCCTGATCGATCTTCTCGGAAACGAGGCGCTGGTCTACTCGCTGATGGCCGTCGTTCCCCTCCTCTGGATTTTACCCTTTGCTTTGTTCGCTGTATGGTGGGAGCGCAAGATTGCTGCCCACATGCAGGACCGGCTCGGACCTATGCGAACCGGCGGCTGGCACGGCTGGGCTCAGACGATTGCTGATATCCTGAAGCTTATGCAGAAGGAGGATATCATCCCGTCTTCCGCAGATGCACGGTTGTTTACCCTCGCCCCGTTCGTGGTCTTTATTGGTGCGTATGCGGCTTACGCTGCGATTCCGTTCAGCGCCGCATACGTTGGAGCCGAGATCCACATCGGAGTATTCTACATCATCGCTGTCTCCTCGTTTGTCGTCATCGGCTTGCTGATGGCCGGCTGGTCCTCGAACAACAAATGGTCTCTCTTCGGCGCTATGCGATCGGCCGCACAGGTCGTGAGCTATGAGATCCCGATTGCCCTGACGCTTCTTGCCGTTGTGATGATTGTCGGTTCGTTCGACCTCCAGGAAATCAACAAGGCACAGTCAGGAACCATTCTTGACTGGTTCGTCTTTCAGAAATTCCCATTTCTGTTCATTGCAGCCCTGATCTATTTCGTCGCTTCGCTGGCCGAGGTCAATCGCACGCCTTTCGACATACCGGAGGCGGAGTCGGAGCTTGTCGCCGGCTATCATACAGAATACGGCGGAATGAAGTTTGCACTCTTCTTCCTGTCAGAATACGCGAACATGTTTGCAGTTTCGGTTATTGCCGCAACGGTGTTTTTTGGGGGATGGAACAGTCCGTTCGGAGACTTCATGTCAGGCCCGCTCTGGGGAGCGTTCTGGTTACTGGTGAAGGGACTGGCGTTTGTGTTTGTCCAGATATGGTTGAGGTGGACGCTGCCGCGCCTTAGGGTCGACCAGCTGATGTATGTTGGCTGGAAGGTGTTAATTCCTTTTTCATTCGCAGTGATTATTTGCGTGGGATTTTGGGTCTTGTTGGAAGGATAGCAGACGATTCACAATTCACAATTTACGATTCACAGAATTCCGCGTTCGTCACCGAG
>DAIPLH010000533.1:0-1604 GCA_036769325.1 Bacteroidota bacterium | reverse complement strand
TCCATTGCAACCGGGCTCTCAGCACTGACGGGCAATCCGGATCTCGAACCAGAACGGACGAAATCCATTGAAATCAGCCTTCGGTATGAGCTGACCGAAAACCTGGTCGGCTCCGCGACCTATTTCAAAAAGGAAACGACGAACCAGGTTGACTCCAAGACTTTCGTCGAGGGGGACAGCAAGGAGTCGGGGACCTACGGGTTTGCGGAATTTGTGAACAATCCCTATGCGGAGGCGGAGGGACTCGAGCTCATTCTCTCGCGTGAGCGCGGGGCCTGGGTGACCGGCGAGCTGTCATATACATTGATGCGGGCACAGGGATTGAGCGGGAACGCGAGCGATGGTTTCTTCCTTGCCCAGTATGGCCTTCCTCCGGCAATTCGAATCTATCCGCTGAGTTGGGATCAGACGCATACCATCAAGCTGACTTCAGCACTCCTGATGCCGTGGGACATGCGGCTCAACTTTCTTGTGCACTGGCATTCCGGCCGGCCCTACACGCGCTATCCGACGGAGACCGGTTTCCAGCCTGTTCCTGACGCGGGTCTGTTTCAACCCAACAACGAACGGATGCCTTCATTCACGAATGTCGATGTCAGGATCGCGCAGGTCTTCCGGTTTGGATGGACTCCGTCATCGCTTATCATGTTGTATCTCGATGTGAGAAACCTGTTCGATGAACAAAATGTAAGCTGGATTGACTCCAATGGCCGGATCGGTGGAGAGCTTCAGGACCCGTCGGGCTATTTTATCGGACGGAGAACCAGTCTTGGAGTGCAGATTGAACTCTAGGGCTTTGCAGAGGGGTAGGCTTTTTCACCTGATTGTGGCGGGACTGACGCTCCCGGTTGCCGGATGCGACGAATCCCTTCCTCCGCGCAATGATCCTCAGGGCTATTTCGATGCAACCCTGACCGGCGAATCCGGTATTGTTGTTCTGAACAAGGACCTGACTCTGGTATCCAATCTACCCGGCGGCTTTCGCGTTGAAGTGAAAAACCTTTACGATGAGGTGTTACAGGGTGAGGAAGCAATCAGCGTTGACATCAATTTCCATTCCACCAGTGTGCCATCCTCAGAAATCCTGGCGCACGGTGATCGCAACAGCATCCTTGATCGTTACATGCTTCAGGGCGATCTGCTGACGGTGGAGCCTGAGAGCAGCGCCATTTTTTTTGTGCAGTGGGACCACGCTGGGGAGGCTCTTTGGAATCAGACCACACTCGAGTTTCACACCGAGCCCGGCAACCCGTATGATGTTTCCTGGTTTGAATCAGGACAGATAACGCTGCAGGGCGCGGGGACCGTCAAGGTGTTCTCTGATGTTGCACCTCTCACACTTGAGCCGACACAATCAACAATCAGCTATACGATTCATGTTGGTAGTCCCGAGGAGGCGATCGTAGACAGCTTGCTTGCCCTTTTCGACAAGGAACTGGGATTTGTGCGCATCCAGTGGCAAACGCCGTTCGAACTGAATAACTATGGCTTCCAGATTGAAAAGGGTGAAGAGCCAACCGATTTTTCTGTCATTTATCCGGAACTGATCCCGGGCCAGGGAACAGCCGCGGATACGACCTACTATTCGTTTATCGATTCCATTG
>DAIPLH010000216.1:0-5548 GCA_036769325.1 Bacteroidota bacterium | reverse complement strand
CGCTTCCTCAAGGGCCTTGATTGCACCATCCTCACCAAACATCCTCCTGAGATCTTCATCCGTACGGACGTTATGGACCTGCCAGAGATCGATGACATCGGTCCTGAGGTTCTTCAGCGATCGCTCAAGATACCTCATTGACCCGTCGTAGGACCGGTCGTGGGTTTTGGTCGCGAGGAACACCTCATTCCGGCGCGACTGCATGACGGTCCCGATGTAGCGCTCACTCTGTCCGTCGCCATACCAGGCTGCCGTGTCGATATAGTTCACTCCGAGATCAAGTGCATGGTTGATGATCGCAACCGATTCTTCCTCCGTTCCGGATTCTTCAAGAATCGACTGTCCGCCAAGGCTGAAGAGGCCGACCTGGTGCCCGGTTCTTCCCAGAGCACGCTTCTTCATTGCCTCCGTGCCTTGCTCCTGTCCCCCGAACAACTGCAGAGATCTGATACGTGCTGCCATCCCTGCAAGCAGGGCTCCCCCTGCCAGCTTTCCAAAACTCCGCCTGGATATCATTGTTCTTCCCTCCCTCAACTGGTCTCAGCTGTTTTACTCCTTCTGTAATGAATGTAGTTGGATTGCAAGAAAATTGCCACGGCCGGTCTGATCCGTTCCGAGGGTGTGAGTTCAACAAACAGCAATCGCGGAGTCGCAGAGAGCGCAGAGATTTCGCAGAGGGACTGTCGGATGAAAGACTGGCAGAACCTCTGCGATTCCTCCGCGTCTCTCTGAGTCTTTATCTACGACCCTACCGGGTCGCAGACCCGCAGGGCGATTTCTGTAACCACAATGCGACCCTCAATTTGGGACACAAAAAGGCTTGACATTGACCCGGTGTTCGGATATTTTCATACTATCAAGGGAGGTACAACATGACACGCAATATTCTTTTTTCTCTTTTGACACTGGTGATTTTCTGCAGCGCGTTTGCACTTTCCAACAGTCCACAGCAAGCCAACTGCTGCGGTAGCGATGGATGCTGTCACTCCGGGTCATCGTGTTGCGAGTAGCAATCCTGGTCGTAAAATGAGAAAGCCGGAGACTGATCCGGCTTTTTTGTTTTCAGGTCAGGATGGACAGATTCCCCACAGAGAGGAGAATCGATCATGAGAATCATGCTTGTTGCTATCGGGCTTGCGCTTCTTGCTTCTCTTCAGGCATGTTCCGAGGATGCCGATCCCCAATTTCGCATCCGGAATGACCGCCCCACTAAAGCCAATGTCCAGATAAAGACAACCGGCGGCAACACGATCAACATCAACGACGTGGAGCAGGGTGTTCTTACACCCTATCAGAGTGCAGCCCCCGGCGGGATAGAGGCGACGGCGGTTATCCAGGATGAATCCGTCTCACCAACGCTCGGTTTCGCTGCATTCACCGATGAGACCTACACGATCATCGTTGTGAACAGTACACCTCCCACCCTGAGTTTTGCTTCGCCATGATGCACCAGCGGGAACGGATGATTCCTTGATTCTCGATTGATTTCTTTGTACCATTTTGCCCGATTCTTTGTCACCCTGCTCCGTTTTTCTTTCATTCTCTCCCAATTTCCAGGAAGGTCAGGAGGTCACCATGGCACATTGTCACACGACAAAACTTCTCAGCTCACTTTTTTTGCTCATTGCCCTTGTCTGCACAACAACCACAGCGCAACAGGATACCACGAAGGCGCCGGTGTACGGTTGGACCCACGCCCTGATCGCAGGGGTTTCTCTTACGCAGGCGTCGTACACCGATTGGGCTGCGGGTGGCGAGAACGCCCTTGCCTACACCGGATCGGTTGATGGAAAAGCATCTCAGGCGAGGGAACAAACGGACTGGGTCACCACATACAAATTCGCCTTTGGTCAATCGCGGATTGGCACCCAGAGCCTCCGCAAGACCGATGACAAGATCGACCTTGAGACTGTGCTCACCTACAATATGAGCGAGCAGTGGAACCCATATGCTGCGGCAACATTCAAGAGCCAGTTCGCCACAGGTTTTGAATACGACGATCTTGGGGGCGAGACACCGGTTTCTGCATTCTTCGATCCGGCGTACCTGACACAAACAGCCGGTATCGAATACAAACCGGGCGCAGCGTTCAAGACACGGTTTGGTACCGGTTTGAGAGAGACCTTCACGTCCAAATACCCGGTTTACGCGGACGACCCGGAGACCATCGAAATTGAAACAACACTGTTCCAGGGAATCCTGGAGTCAGTCAGCGATTTCACCTTTACATTGGACGACAACCTCGTCTTCACGTCAAAGCTTGAGCTGATCGCACCGTTCGAAACCCTGGATCAGATCACAGTGCGAAGCGACAATCTCCTCGCTGCCAAGATCAACGACTACTTTACGGCGAAGCTCAACGTGGAGCTCCTGAACGACTGGCGTGTGACGAGGAAAACGCAGGTACGCGAAACCATCGCCCTCGGGTTCAGTTACGCGCTGCTGTAGGAGGGATGGTAAATAACTTCTTAAGTCTCAAGTCATTATTCGCCAATCGTAATTCATTCAGAACAACCGCTTCGCACAGAGCCAAGAGCCGGTATGAATACCGAAGAGCGAGATGCGATTTACGAATTGCGAGGTGGCGTCCACAACAACTCTCAAATCTCAAGTCCCCGCCTGACCGTCGTTGAACGATGACAGTCGGGCAGGCTTGTTCAGTATTCGATATTCACTCAGCACAACAGCTCTGTACAAGGCAAAGAGCCTGCATGAATAACGAATATCGAATGATGAATATCGAACATGGAAGTGGGTAGTGATTAGCGGATGAGGAGAAGCTTGGCATGAGCAGACCTTGCTCCTGCCTGGAGGCGTGCGATGTAGACGCCACTCGGGTGACCTGCTGCGTTCCACCGACTTTTGTGGCTTCCTGGCAGGAGCTTTCCTTCAACAAGGGTTGCAACCTCCCTCCCGAGCAGGTCATAGATCTTCAGAGAAGAAAACCCTTCCACCTGCGACAGGCCGATGGGAATGTCGAAAAAGATTTCCGTGTTCGGGTTAAACGGATTCGGGAATACGTGGATTGACCACTCAAGGTCCTGATTCCCGCCTGCGCCTGTTTCATCAATCCCGGTACTCACATCCACGATTGCATGCCAGATCTGGTAGATGCCGGGAAAATCATCCATCCAGAACGCATGAAGCATCGTCCCGCTTGAGATGAGAGCAATGTGATCCCCCTGGTAGTTCGATGACCCTCCTGCAACTGGCTTTGGCTGAAAACGGTGGTCACTCACAACCTGTTCAGACCAGGTAGTCCCTCCATCGGTCGAGCGTGCGAGCCAGACTTCGGCGGAATCGGAGCTCGTGTTTCTGTCATCATAAAAAAGAATGTTCACCCCGCCGCCGGCATCTACGTCGATCGCCGGGAAGTATTGAATCTTACCGTTGGACACCGGATCTCTGTTCGCGCGTATCCCACCCGACCAGCTGCTCCCTCCGTCTGTTGAAACCCGCAGGACGATGTCGGGATCAGTTCCGGCCGGGAGGAGATTTACTTCTGTCGTAACAATATACACCCACCCATCCCTCACTCCTCCGGAATTATCGACCGCAATCTGGGGTAAGCCGTTCACACGGATATTCGCCTTGCTGGGGAGGGTTCCGTTGATGCCGCTTACGTCGAAAATGTTTTGAGAGACCGTCCAGTTCGCGCCTGCATTGGTTGAAGATGCGTACCCGACAAAATCCTCGACGAATGGCGACGTTGCAGTCATGCCCGCCCATGCAACAAAGATGGTTCCTGATCTGCCGACTGCTATTGAGCTGCCGGAGCACCTCGCAGGGGGAGGATTGTTAATCGACTGGGCAGCGCTCCATGTCTGCCCGCCGTTCGTGGTCGAGGAGAAGAGAACAGGATATGGCACCACGAGATTTACCAGCGCGGAATAGCCGCGCCCATAGTACGGACTGGAAGCATACGAGTCCGATGTTGTTGATCCCTTGTCCTCCGGTTGGCCGCTGGCGACCGTTACTGCCGAGGACCAGGTTGCTCCGTCATTGGTGGAATAGTGACTGAATAGCCCCGGGAAAACCGATCCGATATGAGTGAGGATCAATCTCCCGTCGGGTTGGACTATCACTCCCGGATCCCCGCCGTGGTTCACCAGCAGCTCGCCTGTGCAGGAATCGGACCCGGACCACGTGAGACCGCCGTCGGTTGAAACATAGACGCCCTCGCTGTTAAACCCACTGGTCGTGTTGATGGTGCGGGCACTCGCGAAAATGAAATCCGGGTTCTCCGGATGAATCGCTGCAATCGGTTCTGTCTGCGTCACGATGCTCGGGTGGATAAGCGTGTTCATGACCTGCCCTGCTGCCGACAAGGGCACAAGGTTGACGGCCGTGACGATAGCGAGCAGGGCGAGCAAGCCCTCTACAGTGTCTCCCCGGAACAAACGATGTGACCTTATCGCTCTCATGGTCTGAAATTCATCTTGAGACCGGCATAGAAGCTCCGCGGTTCGCCGGTTTCATAATACCTTTCATTGTAGTCATTGACGTTGATATACCCCGCATAGCGCCGATCAAAGATGTTGTGGACACCCCCGTACACCACGAAGCTGAAGTCCTGGAAACCAACATCAAGCCCGGTCAGGATGTTCCCATAAAAATACGCCGGTGCTGTTTCGCTGTTCCCGTCATTCACAAACATCTGCGAGACATAGTCGCAGTCCCACAGAATCAGCCCTTCCAGCTGGTCGGTAAACTCCACTGTGTAGAAGAGGATGAAGTTCAGGAGGCTCGTGGGAACCGACGGAACAGTGTTTCCCGAATAGTCTGCAGTCATCTGTCCGGTCGGAGTAAACTCTGTGACAACGTAGTCCTGATACCGGAAATGCGTGTAGGTATAGTTGATGACCATTTCCACTTCTTCAAACGGCTCGCACTTGAACCCAACCTCAACCCCTGTCCGGTTGGTTCTTGCGGCGTTGCGGTAGTACACTCGCTGATTGATGACAAACGGGATGATCTCGTCGCGTATTGTGTACTGGAAAAAGACAACATCAAAAACCACTTTCTTCATGAACTCGGAGTCTTCACTGCGGATATTTCCCTTGAGGCCCAGTTCAAAATTATTTGATTGCTGCGGGTTCAGGTCAGGATTCAATGAAGGGGAAATATCAGACGTGAACGGCGAGTTGCCCATCTCATTGAGGGCCGGGATATCAAAACTCAGACCGTACGAGCTGAACAACGCGATCACCGGCGTGACCTTGTAGTTCAGGCCGATCTTCGGGGCAAATTTGTTGAACGAACGGGTCGTATCGGTAAAGCCGAAAGGAATATAGATATCCCGATGAAAGGCATTGTAATCAAACCGGGTGGAAAGGAAAACATCGAACCGTTCATCAACAATCGAATGTCGCTCGACAAAATAGACACCGAGATTATTGAGCCCCTCGGAATATTCGTTCAGCACGGAGATGTCAGGGACTCCCCCAATGTTGTTGAAGTCGGTTAACTGGCCGGTCTGATTTGCGTAGTCAACTCCAAACGTCAGTGTGTTGCTTCGTCCCAGCACCGGACTCCGGTTTGTGAACCG
>DAIPLH010000215.1:2928-5570 GCA_036769325.1 Bacteroidota bacterium | reverse complement strand
TCTTAATCAACATCAACCCTAACCACCTGTCCGAAGAACCGGGGCAAGATCACTTCTCCACTTCGTGTCTTAGTGCCTTTGTGGTGAGATTTTGGTTGTGGTGTCTCTAACAAACACGCTCACACATCATCGGGGGCAACCATGAACACCAAACTGTTGGTTCTCCTTCCTGGAACAATCTTTTCTGTTCTCTTTCCTGTCCTCTGGCCAAATCCAGACCTGATGGCCCAAACACGTTCTGAAGTCAGCTACGTACCGGAGTGTAATATCTGGTACGCTGGTGGTGGAGAGTCAGCCGAAATCATCGGACCTGATGCAAACGGCGAATGGCAACGGATTCAAACGCCGGTCGCAGATCATCTCCTCGATGTCTTCTTCTTCGACGCTGAGAATGGTTGGGCCAGCCACACGGGGAACGGGTGCATGCGTTCAACGGATGGCGGGTTCAACTGGATTACCACGAGGTTTGACGACACGAACTTTGTGACATCCTATGAGGGAGTGTACTTTGTCAACCAGGATACGGGGTGGTGCGTCGGAGGAGGTACACAGATTCGCAAGACCACGGATGGGGGAGTGAGCTGGTTCAAACAGCACGGGCCACCCGTTACGGGGATCAACAGAGGTGTGCACTTTCTTGATGAGAGCACAGGCTATGTCATTGGCAGCAAGAATTACCCCTTCGAGCCATTCGCATCCCGGACAAGCGATGGAGGGAGCACCTGGTCCGAGCTCGATGTCTCAGTCCCGGGCGGGCAGGAGCTCATCGATCAGTATTGGTTTAACGCGGACACCGGATGGATCTGTGGTTACAATGTCCTTCTGTACACGACTGATGCAGGGTGCAGTTTTGTTAACATGTTTCCAAATGTTCCGCCGACCGGGAACGGTCACAACGTGCTCTTTGCAATCCAATTCGTGAACCAGGATATCGGATGGATAGGGGCAGGAAACCTGGAGAACTCCAATATCTACAAGACGACGGACGGTGGAGCCAGCTGGGTCTTTCAGGATAATCCTGTTTCGCAAAACGGTTGGAATCAGATCAATGATGTCATGTTTAGTTCCCCTGACTCCGGGTGGGCTGCACATGGAACTCCGGGAACGGGTGCGATCATGTTCACAGCCAATGGTGGGGCTGACTGGGTCATGGATAACACCACCTTCAGCTGGTATGACTGTCTCGCACGCTATCAGGATCTCAAGGTTTGGTGTGGCGCATCGGAGGGCGGGCTCTGGCTAAAGACCCCTGCCGTTCCAACTGGAGTTTCACTGAATGACCAATTGCCCCGCGAATCTGTCCTCTGCCAGAACTACCCAAATCCCTTTAACTCAATTTCAAGTTTCGAATTTCGTCTGCCGGCTGACGGTCGGTCAGGGGCTTCGAAACCGGTCGACGTTTCTCTCAGGATCTATGATCTCCTTGGCCGGGAGGTATCAACAGTTGTTGATGAGCGGCTCTTGCCCGGGACATACACCAGGCATTGGGACGCGGTCGGACAACCAACTGGCACGTATTTTTACCGGCTTTCAACAAGCGAGTTTATTCAGACCAGAAAGCTCATCCTGCTTCGGTGAGCAATCACCTCACAAGCATCATTCTCCTCTGAAACACGAGCCTGCCTGATCCTTCCGATTGGTTCGCTTCAAGCACAAACACGTAAACTCCGCTCGCAACCCGGACACCAGCTGAGTTCGTTGCATCCCAGGTGACCGAATACGACCCTGCGGGTTTCCGCTCGTCAACAAGAGTCTTTACCTCGCGTCCAAGAACATCATAGATCTTCAGTGTAACGGACTGTGGAGCTTCCAGCGCGTAGGTAATGTTTGTTGCCGGATTGAATGGGTTTGGATAATTTTGAAACAGTATTGTTTCGCGGGGCAACTCCTCGCCGGCAATTCCTGTTGCAGTCCCGACAACAAGAACTATCGGGATCTCCTCAATGGGAGTTACGGGGTCATTGGACTGTACGACCAATGTTGCCACGAGGACTGTATCGGCGTGGGTCCCAGTCAGCCGGAGAGTCAATGTCGCTTCTTCCCCGGGCTGGACGACACCTGACGACGGCGGAAGGATCGACACAAAGTCACCAACCACGGTTCCATGAAGGAGAAATGGAAAGCCCTGCTCCCCGACATCCGTTGCATCAATCCATGACCCTATATAGAGAAGTCCGTCCCCTGTTTCGTTCTGGCCTGTAATTGTCACCGGAGGAGCCCAGGGGCCGGAGCTCAGCGTTCCTCCGGCCTGCCAATCGAGCCAGTATCTGCCCGGAGTCAGGAATACTCCTGCCATGGTAGAAACCTGCATGACCGGCCGGTCGGTGTTCATGCCGGAAGTCGATTCGGATACCCTGTAGACCCGCGTCCACGTACTCGAGAGCAGTCGATTCGTCAACGTATCCCCGAAAACCACTCCGCTACCGACCTCCCCGGGCTCGCCATCCCAAATCCGGAAATTCAGATGATCGATGGTCGGAATCGTGTCCGACAGCGTCTGATAGCAGAAAAATGAAACGCTGTCGATCTGCCATCCGTTGCCAAAAACCGTAAAATCGTCAGCGACCCGGCTGCCGGTTGAGACCTGGTGTGAAAATCCGAACGTGGTCATGCTGAGCGTGAGGTTCTGCAGAACGCTTTCG
>DAIPLH010000215.1:0-2918 GCA_036769325.1 Bacteroidota bacterium | reverse complement strand
CAGCTCCTCCAACGCCGGTTCCCGCGCCGTTGACCAACGGTCCGTTATCAAAGAGAAGGGAGCTTCCCGACTGGAACGGTCGTTGGTGACGTGCGAGATTTATCCTCAACGGCCCGTTTTCAGTTGCTACATCGTTGACTCCTTCGGTCAAGGCAGGTCTTCTTTTCTGTTTTTTCTCAACCCGATTTGCCGGGGTGATTGACGCAGACCAATTCAACGGCGAGCCCCCGTTATTCACGAGTGTGATCGCAACATCGATCGAATCTCCTTCATCAAGGTGAACAGCGACGGAATCAGTGTCGAGGAGGATTGAAGGCGCGGTCACAGCATCCCCTTCCACAAAAACGTCCGAGAGCGGTTCATCGGGGTCATCACTGAACAACGAGAGCGTCCCGGCGTAATGTCCTGCTGAATCGGGGGAGAAGATGATGTCGACTTCAACCGTTTCCAGCGGATCAAGGGACAAGGCTGCAGGTTGAGGAACAAAGGCCGCCTCCGAGGAAATGATTGTGTCAATGTGAAGGTCGACCGAACCGAGGTTGGTAACAGCAATCGATAGTGTGTCAGACTCAGTGATAAGAACGGGAAGAGGGAAAACAAGGGAGTCAGGAAGGATCTCGATATCGGGAGCACCGCCTACATGGAGAAAGACCGGCATTGTGGTGTCCGGATGAAACAGATCATCGCTCGTGATGACAACGCTTGCCGTATAGTCGCCAATGGCGAGGCCGGCCGCATCGACGACAATGGATCTCTCTGTTGTTCCCCCCGGTGCGATCTCTCCTGATGAGGGAATTTCATTCATCCAGGGGGCGTCACCGCCGGAGGACAATTCATCCGACAGATCGAAGTGGATTGTCCCAATCCCCGTATTGGACAAGATCATCGCGAGTGAATCAGAAGATCCCTGGCTCACGGAAAACAACATCGAATCGGGTTCGAAACCGATGCCCGGTCTGACAACCCCTCGGCTTCCAAAGCCGCGGATCATCCAATTCCCGCCACCCCCAATGATCGTCCATATAAAAGGAGCAGGAAGTGTTGGCGGATCGGGGGGATTTCCCCCGTAGGTCGCGAGCCAGGATCTCGAATTGCTGGTTGATTCATCAAGCGCCGCAGGCCGGTCGCCCGGATTCGTTCCTGCAGTCCGGTTTACAACCGCAATCAGAATATCTCCAGGCCCGTCAAAAACAAGAAACGGAACCGGGAACACTGACCACGTAACATCGTCCACTGCCTGAACCTGTTGATCCTGAATCGACCCCTTGAATACCGCTCCCGTCCCCGGGTCCCCGTCTCCATCTGTGTCTTCATAAAAATAAATGTCGAGCAACTCGCCGACATTCACTCCGCTTCCTGTAGCAAACAGGACCTGAACCTCCTCGAGGGTAAGTGGAAAGTCCGGGCTTTCAGGGGTGAAGCGGTTGAGCCAGAGGAATTGTCCTGCATCCTCCAAACCTATCGAGATCTCTATTGATCCATCGTCAAGAACCAGTGAAACACCGCCTCTGTTGGCCGTGTTTGGTGAGTGTGAGAGAAGGATCTCCTGACTTGTTCCATTGATTGACAGGCAACAGGTCACAAGGAGAAGAAAGACAGATCGTATTGGGATCGATCCCGCGAGTTGCACACCTGAACGCATGTGCTTCATCGGAGAAGAATCATCTTCATCGACGCCGAGCGGGATCCGGCCTGAAGATGACACACGTAAACGCCACTTGAGAGATCGGGAACGACCAATTGGCAGTGATAAATGCCCTGTTCAAAAGTCTCGCTGACCACGGTTTTCACGAGGCGCCCGAGGAGGTCAAAGACCCTGATTGTCACGAAGCTCCGCGTTGGAACGTGGAAGGTGATCAATGTAGTCGCATTGAACGGATTTGGATAGTTCGGTTCGAGGCGGAATTCATCGGGGACGCTGCTCTCCTCACTTCCTACTCCCGAAGTCCCCTCAAGAGGGTATGTCCATACCGCACGGTCGTTCGTACCTGCAAACAGGAATTCATCATTTGCGGCAAGGGCTTCGACGGATGTGAATGGCTCAAGCCCCGCGTTGAATGGGCTGAAGCTTACACCGAAATCCGTTGATTTGTAGACACCCTGACTCTGAAGCCCGGCGCCGGCGTAGATTGTTTCGTCGAGAGAGAAGAGGGAATAAACGCCATCGGCATTGGGAATTGAATACCCCAGCCAGGAGACGCCATAGTCGGTCGAGCGAAAGCCTCCGGGTGAAAAACTCCCTGTCAATACATACGGACCGGTCGCCGTGAGCCCAACCAGTGTGGTTGTCCCTGATTCCGTAACCAGCGTCCAATTGATTCCATCATCGGTTGAGCGATAGATCCCGGTTGAGGTGAAAATTCCGGAATGGACGATCGCGTACGCATAGCCCTCTTCGGCCGCGATATCCGTGACAGTGGCATCCGAAACATTCGATGGGAGCCAGGTTTCACCAATATCTGTTGAATAGAAGATTCCCAATCCTGTTCCGACAATGAAGTGTTCACCTGAAACGGCAAGACTCAGAACAATATCGTTTTCGGGGAGGCCGCCGCTGGACCTTGTCCACGATGAGCCTCCATCGGTTGAGCGAAAGACTCCCTCGTACCCTGTTCCCGCCAGAAGGACACCTCCCTTTTCGGCAAGAGCCGGAACAATCTCGTTTTGCAGTACTCCATCCGGTTCATTGCTCGTGCTTTCCCACGTTGCCCCGTTGTCCGTCGTGCGATGCACGCCGTCACCGCCGGTCCCGGAATACACGGCATCCTTGATCCGGAGAAGTCTGCGGATACTCCCGCCCGGAGGCAACCCCTCATTGCTTTTTATCCAGGTTGCACCCTCGTCAACAGAGAGAAGGATTCCTTTCGCTGAACCTCCGGCGATGAGAGATGCCGGGGTTGTCACAATCGTGTTCAGGG
>DAIPLH010000214.1:0-5577 GCA_036769325.1 Bacteroidota bacterium | reverse complement strand
AGGTTCTCGGTGGTCTGCGTGGCGTGGTGGAGCAGTGGGGTTTGAAATTGTGGGGTTAAAACCCCTCTGCGGTTGGTGTTGCGGGAGCCACGACCTTAAGGTCGTGGCTCCCGCCGAACAGCAATCGATGCAAGAGGCGGAATGAAATCGAAGCCATTTCAGCATATGCCCGCCAATTGAGCCTATCGATTCCCGGCCTGCATGCCCTGAAGGTCGTGGCTCCCGAATAGCAAAATGAACCCAAGAGGCAGAATAGAATCGAAGCCGCTTCAGCATATGCCTGCGAGTTGAGCCGATAGCCACGAGCTTCAGCTCGTGGCTATCGATCGCCCCCATGTGGACGGGTTTCAACCCGTCCAATACCGGCCTCAGCCTGAGTGCTCTTCCAGTTCTTTCCAGTTGTGTCCTTGCGATGGTGCCCTTCCTGGTTCAGTATGTAATTCCGAACGCGATGAAGGTGGCGGTGACCCACGGAAAGGGCCATGTATTCATCCTGCCATTCGAATTTGAATCGAGTAATGTGCTGGCTGTTGACCCAGTGCGACGATTCTCCTTTGATCAACTGGACAATCTTTGAGACCTGCTGGTCCGGCATGAGACGGACAAGAAGATGCACGTGGTCGGAGACTCCGCCAATTGTGTCCAGGCGAATTTCCTTCCCTCGCGCGTTCTCTTCGATGTGCAGGAAAAGTATTTCGCGCAATTGCTTCGTCAGAGTTGTCGAGCGGTTTTTCGTTGCCCATATCAAGTGAATCCAAATGCTTGTACTCGGCATGGTCGCACCTCCTTGCTATTTTCTCTGGAGGCGGGTTGGTTGAGGGGTTTAAAACCCCTGAGGCTGGTGGGCGAGCAGCCACGAGCTTCAGCTCGTGGCGCTGCAAATCTTAGCAATTAGCGCTTCTGTGCAGTCTTTGCTTCCAGAGAGCGTCGCAGGCTCTCGAGCACATCGTCGGCTTTTGTGGCTTCTTCCGCAGGCGCCATGCGTTGATAGCGGAGAAATGCATCTCTTGCCGGCTTCAGCTCTTCCAGTGAGGCAAGAACCAACCCCAGATTGAAATAGAGGTTTGGGAAATCCGGATCGACCTCGAGAGCCATTTCATAGTGCATTCTCGCGAGCTTCAGATCGCCGGCATCGAAATAGAGGTTTCCGAGGTTGTAGTGTGACTCAAAATGGCGGGGAGAGTTTTCGAGTGATTTCGTAAAGGAGTCGAAGGCCTTCGCCGTGTTCCCTTCCCGGGATTGCAGGATTCCCAGATTGCAATATGCGTCCGCAGCATCGTCACCCTCGGCAATTGCCTGGCGATACACCTCCACGGCTCGTTCGTCACCGCGCTCATCGAGCAGCAGGGCCTCCTCGAACGGACTCCTGCCCGCAGGCAGTTTGAGCACCTGCGCGCCGGATCCCGCGAAGAGATTCAGTTGTCCCTTCTTGCCGGTTGGGGACGTCGTCCTCTTCTTGACCCGCTCGAAGCCGAACTTCGGCGGAGGTTTCGTGGAAAACTGAAGGACGTTTGTCATCTTACCCAATCAGGCAACCTTTGCTTTCTTCGCCTTCGTTCCTTTTGCCTTCACAGCCTTCTTCTTTTCTCCCTTTGCTTTTTCCATTGGTTTCTTCTGAGATTTCGCCTGTTCGATACTCTGCTTCAATGCGGTCATGATGTCCACAACCGGCGCCTCTTCCTCTTCAACCGTTACGATTTCCTTCCCTTCAATTTTCGCTTCGATCATCTCCCGAAGGGCGTCGTGATACTGGTCAGACATGTCGATGTTCTTCAATGACTTGCTCATCGAATCAATCAGGCTCCGCGCAAGCTTCAATTGCTCCTTCTCGATCGGAGTGTTCTCGACCTGGGGAACGTGCGCGACGTTCTTGATCTCGTTTGGCGTACGGAGCCGGTACAATGTCACTGCATTTTCGTAAGGCGCGATCAGCACGATGTCTTCTCTGTCCCGGAGAACAACCTTCCCGACGCCCACCTTACCGCTTTCCCTCAACGCGGCGGCGAGAAGAGAATACGCCTTAACGGCAACGGGGCCGTCCGGACCTGCATAGTACGGTGACTCGTACATCGTCGGGTGAATTTCCTTTGCATCAATGAACCCCGCAATCTCGATTACCTTTGTGCTCTTGAGCTTGACTTTCTCCAGATCTTCCTTCTCAACAATCACATAGTGATCTGGTTCGTAGGGGTAACCCTTCACAATCTCTTCGTTGGTGACAATCTTGTTGCACTTCTTACACCTTTTGTCGTACCCGATCTGACCGTGGTCTTCGGCATGGAGCTGGTTGAAACGGATTTTTTGATCTGTATCGACTGCGTTGTAGATCCTCACCGGTATGGTGACGAGCGAAAAGCGGATATGTCCCTTCCAGATTGCCCTCATGTGTACGCCCTCAGTTTATGTGATTCGAGCTCAGGGAACTCTGCAAAAATTTACGGCAATCCGGGTTGAACCGCAACTGGAGGCCATTCGAAGAAAACACAGGATAGAAACACGAAGATCCAAGCACTAAATCTCCACGAGCCTATCGGCTCGTAGAGCCGTAGGCCGAAGGAAATTCGCCCGCCCTCGGCCGAGCCTCGGGCGAGGCCGGGGAACCACTAAAGAATCAAATGATCGAAAATAGATGGCTGATGCAAAAGATTGGTTGTTCAGGTTCTTCAAACGCAATGGGCGCGAAGACTGTGATGGATTAATGGCACAAAGGGCACAGATAAAAGATTGCTTGTGGAAAAGATCCCTTCTTTCTTTGCGTACTTTGCGAAACCTTTGCGCCCTTTGCGGTTAAATAACCCAGGACTTTAAGCGCCCGTCTCGAGACGAGGCCTCGGCCGAAGGCCGGGCAAAGACGCAAAGCCGTGCGCAAAGTACGCAAAGAAAGATTGACGGAAGAATTCGGTTGCTTGATACTTCTCCGCATGTTCCTTAGGTTTGCTCGGGTTTTGAAGGAAGCTATGACTGCCAAGAATCTGAAAGCCTGGGTTGTTTCCGCGGAGATGGGGTACGGTCACCACCGCGCGGTACATCCTTTCTCCATGCTGGCTGAGCGGGAGATCATCTCGGTCGGCCGGGACGGTGCTGTAACGCCTGCAGAGCGCAAGCTGTGGAACCGGTTGCTTGGCATCTACGAGTTCTTCTCCCGTGCCCGCGGAATCCCGGCAATCGGCAAGCCTGTGTTCAACATCCTCGATACAATCCAGAGGATCCCATCATTTTATCCTATCCGGGATCTCTCTCCCGCGACCTATCAGGTCGACATGCTCGCGTCAAGCATTCGAAAAGGCCTTTGTGCGGGTATGCTGAACACGATCGGCACGAAACAACTGCCTTTGCTGACTTCTTTCTATGCTCCAGCGATAGCGGCTGACGGGGCCGGCCATGAACCTGTCTATTGCATCATCTGCGATGCTGACCTTAACCGGGTCTGGGTCGCCCGGGAACCGTGGGAGAGCCGGGTGCAGTATTTCGCGCCTTGCGGGAGAGCTGCACAGCGGCTGAAAGCCTATGGTGTTCCCGAAGAACGAATCTTCCTGACGGGATTTCCCCTTCCGGTTGAGCTCCTCGGCGATTCTTCGTTGAGTGTTCTGAAGAATGATCTGGGACAGCGACTTCAGCATCTGGATCCAACAGGCCGATTCCTCGGCCTGCACGGAAAGAGCGTTGAGCATTTTCTCGGATCGAACCAGATGGAAGAAAAAAAAGAGAGACCGCTGACTATTTCCTATGCCGTTGGAGGAGCGGGCGCACAGGTTGGGATAGGAGTGCGGCTCGCACGGGGGCTTGCACGACAGATCCGTGAGGGAACCATTCGCCTGAATCTGATCGCCGGGACGCGGGCGGAGGTCAACGATCGGTTTCTCGAAGTACAGCAGGAGATCACGCCTGATGGAAAGGGGATTCAGGTTTTGTATTCGAATTCATTGCAGGAATACTTTGACCTCTTCAATGCCGCGATGCATGAAACAGACATTCTCTGGACAAAACCCAGCGAGCTTTCGTTTTTCTGTGGTCTCGGCATCCCGATCATCATGGCACCAACGATCGGCTCACACGAGAAGTTCAACAGGCAATGGCTCCATGAGGTTCAGGCAGGTTTGCGCCAGGAGGATCTCGACTATGTGGATCAATGGTTGCTTGAATGGCTGAACAGCGGCCGCCTTGCCGAAGCCGCGTGGTCCGGATTTCTGAAAGCGAGAAAGCTCGGAACGTACAAGATCATTGAGGTGCTGAAGACGGGGAATATGGAGCGTCATGACTCGCCGCTCCTCAGGTAAAACGCCGGGATAATACCTTACGCATGCGACGGAAATTCCTCTTCTTCTATTTGAAAACAGGTGGTGGACACCTTGCTCCGGCCAGGGCTGTCGCAAGCGTGATCGAGCGTGACTTCGCTTCCGACGTCGAGGTTACCCTGGTTGATGGCCTGGAAGGGGGGAACAGGGTTGCGCGGGCGATCATTGAAGACGGCTACAGCTTTCTTCAATCGCGTGCCCGATGGTATTACGCCGCCCTCTACTTCGTCAACAAATTCTCCCCCCTGGGACGATGGACCCTCCTCCTCGCAGCCTTCTTCCTGAAGCCTGTCCTCCGGAGAAAAATCGAGATGGAGCGGCCCGATCGGATTGTCATCTTCCACTTTCTTCTTGTGAAGCCAATCCACGATATCGTTAGAAGCTCCGGGCTGCCGGTCGATGTCATCACGGCTGTGACCGACCCCTTCACTGCACACCCGCTCTGGTTTCTCACAAGAGGTCAGGAGTTCATCCTGTTTAGTGATGACCTGAAGGCTGCATGCATGAGAAAGGGAGTGCCCGAATCTGCTCTTCATGTGTTCCCGTTCCCTGTTTCCCTGCAGTTCTCCCGGACCATGAGTCCTGAGGAAGTCGTGCAGACGAAGCATCGTGTTAAAATCGGTGAAGGGCGAAAGGTTGTTCTTGTCTTTGGCGGAGCCGATGGTATTCCCCGTGGTGCGCGGATTCTCCGCGACCTCTCGGCCCTTGCCGAGGTGGCCCTCGTTGTGGTGTGCGGGAAGAATACAGCCCTCTATCAGCAGGCGGTTTCCATCAGGCACTCAAGCGGACACAAACACACTACGGTATTTGGCTATGTCGATTTCATCCATGACCTCATCAGTGTTTCCGATCTGGTGATTTCGAAATGCGGCGCGTCGACATTCAAAGAAATCCTTCTGCTTGGGAAAATCCCGATCGTGACCGACTACATCTGGGAACAGGAAAAAGGGAATGTGGAATTCCTCCGGAAACACCACTTCGGTTTTTTTGAACCGGACCTGCGAAAGCTTACGACACGCGTAAAGTCGCTCCTTGAAGAACCTGGCCTCCATGAATCAACTACCAAAAACATTGTCAATGCCTCATTGAGGAATGGGTCCGTGGATGTTGCGAAATGGCTCGTAGAAAAAAGAAGTCAGTAGTCGTCCCGAAGGGACCCCTTTGGGGGAAGTCGGTAGTTTGTCCAAAAGGCCGACCTCTACGGTTTCAACACATTCACAATTCTCTGCGAGTTCTCTGCGTACTCCGCGTCTCCGCGATTTCTTGTACTCTTGCCAGCTTT
>DAIPLH010000213.1:0-5599 GCA_036769325.1 Bacteroidota bacterium | reverse complement strand
GCCCGCGAGAACGGAACCGATTATTTGTTCGCCCACCTCTTGTACGGCGACTTGATCTCCAACGCCGACCAATTGAACCTCAAAGGCCGTGCCTATCAGATCTATGACCAATCAGGGGTTGTGACGCTGACAGATGTTGATTTCAAGGGAAACGTTCTTGGCGCAGAAAGAAAGCTGACGAAGGAGTACAAGCAGGTCGTCAATTGGAGCGCTCTCTCTGGCCTTTCGGATATCTCTGCCATTGAAGCTGCTTCATCCTCTCTCCTTGAAACGGAAGGGTTCACGTCCGAAGCTCAATTGGATGCGTTGAATCGTCCGATTCTCGTCACCCTTCCTGATGGCTCAGTCGTTCGTCCGACATTCAACGAAGCAAACTACCTTGACAAGCTCGAGGTACAGGTCCGAGGCGAGGGAGAGTTCATCACGTTTCTCGAAAACCAGGACTACGATGCAAAGGGCCAACGGCAATACGCAGAGTTCGGCAATGGATTGATCACGAATTACTTCTATGATCCGCAGACGTTTCGACTTGTCAATCTCATGACGAAGCGGTTGGGAACAGGGGATTCTCAGGCTGTTCAAAACCTTTTCTACACGTTTGACCCTGTTGGCAATATCGTCTTCTCGAAGGATGATTCTCAACAGACACATTTCTTTCAGAATGAAATAGTCAAGCCGGAAAACCTGTTTCAATATGATGCCGTATATCAGTTGATCAGCGCAGCAGGCCGTGAACATGGCGGCCTTGGCGGTGGCTCTCAGCGTGACAACAATGACCTTCCGTACCATGCGCAACTCCCGCATGCTAATGACACCAGCGCTGTGAGAACGTATACCGAAGAATACGAATACGACGACTGCAGCAACATCAAACAGATACAACACATTGCTACGGATGCAAATTGGACTCGAAGGTACAGATATCACTACGAGGATGATGCGTCCGATCTCACGAATCGTTTGAAGAGCACGAGCATGCCGGGTGATCCGGAAGGCGGGCCGTATACCGCGACATACACACATGACGCGCGCGGCAACATGACTTCCATGCCACACCTTTCGGCTGCAGATAGCCTTATTTGGAATTTCATGGATCAACTAAAGCAGGTGGACCTTGGGGGAGGTGGGACGGTATACTATGTCTACGGGATTGGTGGGGGACGCGTGCGAAAGGTCATTGAACGACAGGGTGGACTCAGAATCGAGAGGCTTTACTTGGGGGCAGTCGAGATATATCGCGAATTTCAGGGAAGTGATAAGCAACTTGAGCGTAATACTCTGCACGTTTCCGATAACATCGGTCCCATCGCCCAGGTTGACACCAAGCTCCTCGACCTGGATAATAGCGATCCTGCAAACCCCCTCAACACGGACCTGGTTCGCTACCAATTCGCGAATCACCTTGGTTCTGCAACTCTTGAAACTGACGACGAGGGTATAGTCATCTCGTACGAGGAATACCATCCTTACGGAACCAGTGCGTACCGCAGCAGCAAGAGTGATGTTGACCTTAGCTTGAAGCGTTATCGGTTCAGTGGAAAGGAGCGTGATGATGAAACGGGGTTCTACTACTTTGGTGCACGGTATTATGCAGCATGGCTTGGCAGGTGGACGAGCAGTGATCCAGCTGGGCATGTGAGTGGACTGAATCTTTTCCAGTACTGCTCGGACAACCCAATCATGTTCCACGATCCGAACGGGATGCAGGAGACGATGGATCGCAGATTTGGACTTCCTGATTGGGCCAGCCTTCCTGAGAACGCGACAAAGGCAGATATCGCTGCGACTGGTCTCCGTTTGCAACAACACGCGACCCAATTGGGCTATGAGTGGTCAAGAAGCGAAGCAAGCAATCCAAACCCTGAATATGACCCACAGGCTGGAAGTTGGACATTCGGGGTCTTTACAACTATTCCCCCAGATGATCCATTAGGCATTCTCGGCGAATGCCGGCCACCCGAGGTGCAAGAATCAGAAACTGATAACTCTACCCCAGACGAAGGCGGAACAGGGGGTGGCGATCCAGGCGTTGGCGGAATAACGGGTGGCGAACCATCATCTGAAACGCCCACCGTAAGTAAAGACTCTGATTATGTTGGAGAGCCGGGATTTTGGGAAAGCTTGATTCCCATTTGGGGGTCAGGGAGGGAATCTATCAATCATTTCCAACATGGTAACTATTGGCGCGGTACCTTTTGGGGGGCGCTCGCTGTAACAGACGTGTTCTTGGTCAAGTCGTTGGTAATGGGAGCTGGCAAATTGGCGATCAGGACAACCGTGTCGTTGACAGCTAAAGAAGGGGAAGTAATCGTTGCCCGGGCAACCATCGAAGGACTTGAACATGCCCCTTCATTGACGCTGTCGCACGCTGATACACTGGCCTCAAGAGCGTCGAGCGCTGAGTGGAAGGCCCTCGGCTCAAGGTTTGAGCCCGGTGCACAAATCGCTGAACTGGAAGGAGGTTGGTGGGTGAAACGAGTTGATCCATCGTCTGCTATGTTCCGTCAACACTGGGGGGCTATGTCCATCGAAGCTCAAGAACGGGGACTCATTCGCCTGGGTGATATGTCGACACAATTCTTTATCAAAGATGGAATGCTCTTCACGCGATCGGTTGGGGCTACCGGACCCTCAGTATTCAGTCGTACATTTGCCAATGGCTTCTTTAGAGGAAGTTACCGGATGGGTACTCTCTTAAATGACATAAGGCCTCGCAACATGGGAATCAATGGTGTCATCTTCGATCCCGCCCTTGATCCATTCATTCAAAGTATCTTCATGACCGGCACCGCTGGTGCAGTTCGCATTCCCGTCATTTATGTAGAATTGCAGGAGCCTTGAGGTTCTTTACGATCAGAAATTCGTCCCAATCGGGTGTACGACGACTGCGGAAAGGCATTTGCGAAACTGAGGAGCTTCAAGTGTCACTACTGGGCCTATGCGAAAAATGCACTCGCAAGAATGATTAGGCAAGTTGACAGGAACTTCGCCTATTGCTTCGTTGCTTGATCGTGTTTGCGCCAAACCGTTGAGCAAGGATCATGAAGCGAACAACAATCGTGACCAATTCCTCCTCATAGCTATCGCGAGGGGAAAAAGGAACACATTCCGTCTATGTGTCAATGCAACGAAGTCATTGCAGTAGCCGAGACAAGGCACACGGTGCGATTCATTTGCCTGAGCGGGAAGGGTCGAATGCAAAGCAATCTCGCTGGTACTCGAAGAAACGTGTTGCTTACGTCTGGGCGCATAGTTGATCCTCCCGCGAACTCTTCAATCGAAACAGAAAACCTGACCAAAAGGGAATTTCTCATACTCAATGTTGGAAAGAGGTGATCATCATGAAGACTGTATTGACTCCCGTAGCGCTGAACGAAAGCTCGCTCAATGTATCGGTGCTCCACAAGGTTCTCCGGGCCCTTGGACGCCGGGTTAGCGAATCTGAGGAGGCTAAAAGCCTGGCAGGCGAAGGCACATTGAGAGAAGTGCGGGCGCTACAAGCTCAACTGAATATCACAGCCGGAGATTCAACAGTTCTGGATCAAACGACGATCGGAGCCGTAACGCAGCTCATGAAAACCCAGGGCCTTCTCTCCGCGAAGAATTCGTTCACAGTTTCAGGAACAGTAAAGCAGAGAAACGGGCACATTCGGAAAAGACAGCGACTGCTTGCGTTTGACCTTGATCTTCCTGGTGTCGCCGTCTATCGCACAATCAAGACCCTTGATGAGTCAAGGCAAAACGGGGGGTTCGAATTCATTGGTGAAGCATTTTCGAGCAGCCAGGGAAGCTATCGGTTCACATTTTACGATTGGCAGTACTCAAATGCAGAGCGGAAAAAGGCCGATATCGTTGTGTACGCCGCGGAAGACGAAGAGATCATCGGTCGATCCCGTCTCGTGAACTCGGAGGAGTACTCCGATAAGGGAGAGGTACGAAAACTCGATGTTTTCATCGTCAAGGAGGATGATCGAACCGAATATGAAATCGTGATGGGTAAGCTCAACGCTTTCCTGAGTGAAAGCAAGGTTACCCTCACGGAGATCATCAAGTCCATAGACCAGATCAAGTTCATCGCAGGGGAGCTTGATCTCAAGCGAACCCGTATTGTTATTGCCGGCGCGGCCGAAATTCTGGCAGGAAAAAACAGGCGAACCTTGTCACATGAGCTTCTTTATGGACTCGGTCGACAGGGGATCCGTCTCACCTGGGCTGTTCTCTACAAGAAAACCGAATCCGAGTTACAAACCGCTCTTGAACGATCAGTGGAACAGCGGACTATCAAAGAGTTCTCATCCGAGCGTATCAGTGCATTCCTCCAGGCTGTACGCAAGTGTGCAGTGGAGTATATGCTGGGCCAGGAACCTGGTGGAGGTGGAGTAGGCTCATACCTCTCTCTGGCCCTCCCTGAAGAATCTCAGCGGGTTTCTTTTATGAATGCGTTGCGTGATTTCAGCGGAAATGATTTCACCGAGTGCTGGAATGAATACCTTCCTTCTCAGGAGGAATTCAAGAACAATCCCGAGGCTGTTTCCAAATTGCTGCTGACACAACAGCTCACGGTGCTCAGCGGTAACCACCAGGCCTTTGTGACAGAAGTAATTGCCAATCGAAAAATCAGCTCGTTGGCAGAACTCATCGAGCTTGAAGATGACGATTGGAACGAGGTTCTGGGCAAGACAGGAGTGCCGGACTTCATTACGGGAATCAACGATGAAGAGCGAAAAGAACGTTATGCAGACCTTCTCCGAAACATGCTAAATGCGGCATTTCCCACCCGGCGTATTGCCAGCATGGTGTCGAAGAACGAGCTGCCGATTGAAAAAACAACTGTTTCCAGAGGGATCAGTTCTTTTCTCAAGAATACCGGCAAGTTTGATTTCGCCAGTTCCCGCGTTCATGATTTTGACAAGGAGATTCAAGAGGCGGCGGGGGACGAATATGCCGAAGTCCGCAGTGAACTAATGAAGTTGCAGCGTTTGTTCCAGGTGAGTCCGACTCCGGATGCGATGAAGGTGCTTCTGGAGAACAATTTGGAATCTGCCTATACGATCGCAAACATACCACAGAAGAGTTTTATCAAGAGATTCAGTCAGAAACTTGAACAAAAGACTGAGACGATGGCCATGGGGAATGGGTTGGCGGGAGAGAGTCTGGCCTACGCCATTCATGAACGGGCAACGTACATCAGTCTCAAATCTGAAATGACAGCGATGCACATGATGGAAGCTTCACACGCCCTTGCACCGGCGTACGCGCTTTCACCGACTTCGTATGACGAGGCGATGACCATCCTGGAAGGAAAAGTTCCTAACTATTCGGAATTGTTTGGAAGTCCGGATGTTTGCGAGTGCGAGCATTGTCGCTCGGTCTACAGTGCGGCAGCCTACATGGTCGACCTGCTCCGATTCTTGTCATGGGGGGATACAAACAGTGACGGCAAGCCTCCTCTCGACATGTTGGCGGCGCGCAGACCGGACCTCCTTCACCTGCCGCTGACATGCGAGAATACGAACACGATCATTCCCTACATAGACCTGGCCAATGAAGTAATGGAGTACTACACCGCGAACGGCTCCCTGACGAATTTTGAAGGGTA
>DAIPLH010000532.1:0-1624 GCA_036769325.1 Bacteroidota bacterium | reverse complement strand
AGAATTGTGCGTCCATCCAGGACTCTCGAGGAAATCACCATCCCTCCCTTTCCATGAGCCCGGTGGATCGTATCTCGTCAAGGATTCTCCCTGCACCCTGCTTGAGGAGCTTCGCGGCTAACTCACGGCCGATCTCATTCCCTTTTGCAGGATCTCCCTCATGTTCCGCTCTAACCACGGTCATCCCATCCAGCGATGCAACAAGTGCGCGAAGTCTGAGGAGTTGGGATTGCGGATCGACGTGCGCATGTGCACCGATTGGCACCTGACATCCGCCCTCCAGAGATTTTAGCAGTGAGCGCTCGGCAAGAGTTGCAGCTGAAGTATCCGGATGATTCAAAGCTGCCACCACATCACCGGTCATAGAATCCTCCACTCTGACCTCTATTGCAAGGGCACCCTGTCCAACGGCGGGAAGCATTTGTTCGAGGGAGAGGTACTCACCAACTCTTCCTTCTAATCCAAGTCGTCTTACTCCCGCGGAAGCCAGAACCATTCCACCCCAATCAGATTCATCGAGTTTTCGGAAACGGGTGCCGAGGTTCCCGCGCAGATCCACAATTTTCAGGGTGGGATTCAGATTCAAAAGCTGTGATTTCCTTCTCAGACTGCCGGTGGCAATCGCCTTTCCCACCTGACCGCTAAGAGTCTTGACGGGATTCAATGGATGCGGGATGAACACGTCTCTTGGGTCTTCACGTTCGGTGATGGCACCAAGTGTTAATCCTGTGGGAAGTTCTGTCGGAAGGTCTTTAAGACTGTGTACTGCGAGGTCGATCTTCCCATGAATGAGCGCGTGCTCAAGTTCCTTTGTGAACAGTCCTTTTCCACCGATAAGGGAAAGCGGAGTTTCCAGAGCCTGATCGCCGGTGGTCTTGATTATTTCGATCGAGACGGAAAGATCCGTGAACCTGGCAACAAGTTGATCTTTGACCCAATTTGTCTGCCAAAGAGCAAGATCGCTCCCCCTGCTTCCAATCCTCAGATGTTTATTCGCCATTCCGGCCGTTCTTGTCGCCGAGGCGAAACATCTCACGGAGTGCATTAATCTTTGCAAGGACTTCCCCCTTCGGCTCCCCGTTGCCGCTTTGCTGTTTCAGCGCAGTGATAGGGTGGTGAAGGATCTTGTTGACAATTCTTTTGGTGACCAGTTCCACCAGGTCGTGGTCCTCTTCCCTGAAACGGTTAATGTTTTTCTGAACCTCCTCCAACCTGATTGTTTCAATGGTCTCTCGAAGATCCTGAATCGTCGGTCCGACCTGGAGGGAATTGTACCATGCAACAAACGCTTGTTGTTCCTCCTCAACAATCCTTTCAACCAGGGCGATCTCATCGCGCCGCCGTCCGATGTTCCGCTCTACAACTGTGCCGAGTGAATCAAGATCATAGAGAAAGACATTGTCCATCTTGCGAACATCGGGGTGGATATTGCGCGGGACTCCGAGGTCGATGAGGAAGATCGGATTCTTCTGACGAATCTTCATGACGTGGGGAATATCCTGCTGCCGGATGATCGGCGTGGGGCTTTTCACCGATGTAATGGCGATATCGACTTCTCCAAGCGCATCAAGGAGGTCTTCGTAGTCGACAACCTCTCCACCCAGGCTCGCGACAAGTGCTTCGC
>DAIPLH010000008.1:19222-20914 GCA_036769325.1 Bacteroidota bacterium | reverse complement strand
AAGGGGAAGTTCCATCTCCTTTGCCTTCTTCAGCATGGCAGGCAAGTCTGCCGTCAGATTCGGCGCGCCGTTCGCAAACGGGACTCCCTCCAGCAACGCAGCATAGGCATACAGCATGCTCGGGGCAACCGAGGGATCATTCTCCCTCATCCCTTTCTCCAATGAGGCAGGAGTCTGGTGAACTGCACCGGGCTGCAAGTAGATCTCCGTGCTGCCGCACCAGACCATCACCATGCGGGAGAGATTGTTGGTCTTCTTAAAGGCACGGATATCCTCACGGATCATCTCAACCAGGTCCCATTTCGTTTTCCCCTTCTTCACATGGGTTCCTGACAGACGGCGAACATAGTTCTGGTCAAAAGCAGCCTTCCAGGGTGCAATGTTCTGAAGAGGCTTCTTTATCTTATCGAGCAGGGCGGGATCGAGCACCCCTGCCTTCTTTGCGGCGGAGTAGCAATCATCTTTGAATATATCCCACCCGCCAAAAACCAGGTCCTTGAGCCCGGCCAGAGGGACAAAGTCCTTGATGGCCGGTGTTCGCTTGTCAGTCCGCTTCCCAAGGCGAATCGTTCCCATTTGGGTCAGTGAGCCAATCGGCGACGCCAGACCCTTCTTGATTGCCTCGACGCCGGCGATAAACGTGGTCGTCACCGCACCCATTCCCGGGAGCAGGACGCCGAGCTTACCGGACGGCTTACTGATTACTACACCTTGTTTTTTCAATGAATTCTCCGCGGACGGATTGCGATGACCTTGTTCTTGCAGTATGGGTTCTTCAGAGACTCCGAATCAAAAATGCCCACCGAAGATAGAAGTTTTTGAGTGTAAATCCAAGAAGGCTCGTCAGGTGGATGTTGCCGCGAAGGCTCCCGTCTCGAGACGAGGCCTCGGCCGGAGGCCGGGCAAAGATGCGAAGGGACGCGATACCTTGCAAGGTGATTTTCGGTAGATGCGGAAGCTGATGTATCTGCGGTAATTGCGGAAACAGTGTAGGGGGTAACACAACTTCACCGATCTGCGTTCTTTGTTCGATGTTCGATGTTCACAGGGCTCTATCGCCTTGTCCAGAGCGGTAGTTCCGGGTGAATATCGATTGATGAACAGGCCCGCCTGACTGTCATCATTCAATGACGGTCAGGCGGGGATTTAAGGACTAAGAAGTTGGTGATCCTCGTGTGAGAACTTTTAGAGATGCGGCAGAATCCTGTCCAGCAAGTTCTTCTTTGGAACCGCCCCGATGATCTGATCTACGGGTTTTCCGCCTTTGAACACCATCAAGGTCGGAATGCTTCTGATTCCAAAGCGAAGGGCCACATCGGGGTTTGCGTCGACGTCAATCTTGCCGACCTTAAGCTTGCCATTGTACTCCTTTGCAATCTCTTCGACCACCGGAGCAACCATTTTGCAGGGTCCGCACCAGATTGCCCAGAAGTCGATCAGCACGGGTTTCTCCGATTTCAGAACTTCATTGTCGAAACTTGTATCTGTGATTTCCATTGGTTTCATGTATTCTCCTGAACAAATCTACGAAAAAACTGCAAGAGGGGCAAAAGGGACGGTCTGTGTCTCCGTCTTAGAGGATTAATTTTCTTCATAGAACTCTCCCCCGGCTGTCTCAACACTGGTTCCCCCTCCCTTGGTAAGGGAGGGGGAAATTGTCCGGCCTCCCGCCGAGACCACGTCTCGAGACGG
>DAIPLH010000008.1:17735-19212 GCA_036769325.1 Bacteroidota bacterium | reverse complement strand
GATCCTTGATAGGGGGTGAGTTTACTTCAAACAAATTGAGACACCGGCAAGGCGACCCATCAGCTGAATCAACATCCTCTACCGACCCTGAACCCCGTTCGTCGTCACAAACTTCACCCCTTCCGGGCCTAACATCTTCCTTGCTTCTGACACGAAAGCGCCAGCAGGGTCGACGCCGATCTTGACCTTAAAAACCTTCCTCGTTCCTGCGTCCACCACACTGAACAGACAGGGAATCTTCCCCTGACTCTTTTCCATGAGGGTGCGAAGGTCGGAGATGGTGTTTTCGTGAACAGAGTTGACGTCGATTGAGAGAATGATGCTCTTCGTGAACCTTTCACGGACCTTCTCAAGCGGAAAAACTTCATTCACGAGGATCTTCAGCACGTCCCCGTTCAGTTCACCCTTTCCCACGACCATGATCATCGAATCAGGCTGGAGAAGATTCAGGTGTTTTGCGTATGTATCGGCAAAGACAATACACTCCGCATGTCCTTCGAAGTCTTCGAAATCGATGAATGCCATCGTGTTGTTCCGGCGATCGATCTTCTTTTTCACTCCCGTCACGATGCCGCAGGAGCGAACGGTGGAACCATCCTTGAAGTCCGACAGGTCACCTAAGCGCACAGTTGAAAACTCCCTGACCTCGAGCTCATACTTCATCAATGGATGGCCCGAGACATAAAAGCCGAGAACTGATTTCTCACGCGCGAGTAGCTCGCTGTCAGACCAGCGTGGCGCCTCGGACAGAGATGGATAGCTGACCGAACCGGCTTGTGCCGACGCGGCAAACTCGAAGAGACTGGATTGCCCGGAGGTGGATGCACTCTGATACTGCTGTCCAAACGTCGCGGCCCGTTCCGCGCTCTCGAAGTTCCTCGAGCGGTCAGCTCCCATGGAATCAAGCGCCCCGGCCTGAACCAGACTCTCGAGGCATTTCTTGTTCACGAGCCGCAGGTCAACTCTCTTACAGAAATCAAAAATATTCTCAAAGAGTCCTTTCTCTTCTCTCGTCTTCAGGACCGTATCAATTGCACTCTCACCGACGTTCTTGATCGCACAGAGACCGAAACGAATCTCAGCGTCTTTTACCGTAAAACTCTTCCTGCTGTAGTTCACGTCAGGCGGAAGGACCTTGATCCCCTGCTTTCTGCAATCCTCAATCAACTTCACAATCCTGTCGGTATCTCCGATTTCCGAAGAGAGCGTGGCGGCCATGAATTCTTCGGGATAATGGGCCTTTAGATATGCGGTCTGATACGCAACGACAGAGTATGCGACGCTGTGGGACTTATTGAAGCCATAAGAGGCAAATTTCTCGATCAGGTCAAAGATCTCACCCGCGAGACGTTTCTCGCTTCCGTCGCGCCATCCCTCAAGACCCTTAGGTTTCCCGATGGTGCCGTTCGCTATGACCGCCATGAACTAGACAGCTGGGTCGACGCACGCGGTCACACGAGCCCAAGGCGTTCCAATG
>DAIPLH010000008.1:17207-17725 GCA_036769325.1 Bacteroidota bacterium | reverse complement strand
GGTCCCGTGGACCACAGCTCCTTCGACGAACTCTTTTTTCAGTTCGCCCATCAGGTTCTTGTCTTTCTTCCCCATTGCGCGCCGCATAACGTCCGCTTTTGCCAGACTCATCCCTGCAATGTCGCTTGCTATCCGCATCACCTGTTCCTGGTAGACCATGATGCCGTATGTTTCAGTCAGGATTGGCTCAAGCTTGGGAGAGAGATAGACGATCTTCTGTTGACCATGTTTCCTGCCGATGAAGTCGCCGATCATGTCCATCGGTCCCGGCCGATAAAGCGCATTCATTGCAACGAGATCGCTGATGCAGGTCGGCTTCAGCTTCCGGAGCCAGTCCCTCATTCCGGAGGATTCAAACTGGAAAACACCGACAGTGTTACCCCTCGAGAAAAGCTCGAAAGTCTCTGGATCCTCTTCAGGCAGACGATCAATGTCAATGTGAACGTCATGGTTCTGCGCAATGAGCTCGAGCGTCTCTTGTATGACGGTGAGCGTCCGGAGACCCAGGAAGTCGATCT
>DAIPLH010000008.1:13819-17197 GCA_036769325.1 Bacteroidota bacterium | reverse complement strand
CCGACGGTCTCAAGATCCTTCATGCTGAACTGGGTCATCACCTCAGTCTGCGGCGTCTTGTACAGCGGCACATAGTCGCTGACGTTTCCCGGCGCTATGACAACCCCGGCTGCGTGCGTGCTGACATTCCTGTTCATTCCTTCAAGGACAATCGATGCCTCGATGAGGGTTCGGATTTTTTCGTCCGGACTTTCCTTCACCCATGCGAGGTCGGCGATGGTTTCCAATGCCTCTGCAAGAGGTCTGACTTTGCCGAGTTCCACGGGTATCTGCTTCGTGATGGAGTCAATCGTGGAGAGAGGAATCCCGAGTACCCTGCCAACATCCTTGAGAACTGCGCGGGATGCAAGGGTTCCGAACGTTACAATCTGTGCAACCGAATCCGCGCCATAGAGATCCCTGACATACGTGATGACCTGGTCCCGCTTGTCATCCGCAAAATCCACATCGATGTCCGGCATGCTTATGCGTTCAGGATTCAGGAAGCGTTCGAACAGGAGTCCGTACTTGATCGGATCAACATTCGTGATCCCGAGGCAATATGAGACAACACTTCCCGCGGCACTCCCCCTTCCCGGACCTACCGCGATCCCTTTCCGTTTGGCCGCACTGATGAAATCCTGCACGATGAGAAAATACCCGGAAAAACCCATCCGAGTGATAACCCCGATCTCGCTTTCAAGTCTGTCTCTGACGGACTGATCGGCATCCGGATACCTGACCGCAAAACCTTCCCGGGCGAGCTTAGCGAGATACTCATCAAGCGTCGTAATGCCCGTTTCCGCGGGAATCGGAAACCTTGGCATGTGGGTCGTCTTGAGGTCAAGCTTCAGGTTGCATTTGTCTGCGACCTCGAGAGTTGAGGCGATTGCTTCAGGAAAATCCTTGAAGAGCGAAGTCATCTCCTCTGTGGTCTTGAAATACAGCTGGTCGGTCCGGTAGCGGAGGAGGGAATAGTCAGGAATATTGGAAGGGCTTGAATCAGGGATCAGGAGCATGATATTGTGCGGAATCGCATGCTCTTTCTTGAGATAGTGCACATCATTCGTGGCAATCAATTTCAGGCCAAGGTCGCTCGCAAGCTTTGGTGCCTTCGACCTGATTGTGGCTTCCGCCTCGAGACCATGATTCTGGATCTCGATGTAAAAGTCCTCCCCGAAAATACCCTTGTAGATTTCCGCTGCCTCATAGGCCTGGGCATCATTGCCAGATGCGAGATGGGCAGAGACCACACCGCCTGCACAGGCAGAGAGGGCAACGAGACCTGCTGCATGTGGTCTGAGGACCTCCACATCGATCCGGGGCTTGTAATAGAACCCTTCCGTATGACCGATGGAGCAGAGCTTAATCAGGTTCTTGTAGCCCTGCAGATCCTTTGCGAGAAGGACGATGTGGTGATACGCAGCCCTTCTGCCACCTGCATCGGTAACCCCGGAAACCCTGTCGAGGCGACTTCCCTTTGTGACAATATAGGCCTCCATACCGAGGATCGGTTTTATCCCTGCTTTTTCAGCCTTCTTGTAGAATTCGATGGCGCCGAACATGACGCCGTGATCCGTCAAGGCAACGGCGGGCATGTTGTTTTCGACTGCAGCATGGACGAGGTCTTCGATCCGGCATGCGCCGTCGAGGAGGCTGAAATGAGAATGGTTATGGAGGTGAATAAACTGAGCGTTCATTGCGTAAGGTATTCCGGAGAAAAACAACCCCTTGTTGAGCCAACCGGCTCTGAACAAGAGGTGCTTGATATTTTAGCGAGTGCTTTTACGAAAAGCAAGAGCCGCGGGCACAAAGATGTGAACAACTTTTCCTCAGCTTAGAACGAAGATCGCGTGATTCATCTTTCAATCACTATTATCCAAACCACACTAACCAAAGATGAAACCTGTAGTTAGTGAAGGCGTTGGGAATTGATTTCTCACGACGGAGTCCCCGAAGACTCAGGAAAGATTCAGAACCATGAGCTTCAGTTCTGTCATTTCCTCAATTGCATTCCGGATTCCCTCCCTGCCGAAACCTGAATCTTTTACCCCACCATAGGGCATGTGGTCAATCCGGAAATTCGGGACATCGTTCAGAATAACCCCACCAACGTCGAGTTTCTCATAAGCTGCAAATGCAGCCGGGAGGTTCTTGGTGAAGACGCCTGCCTGGAGTCCGTATGTCGAGTTATTTGCGATTTCCAGCGCCTCTGTCATACTGGAAAATGGCACGAGAACTGCAAGGGGGGCGAAGACTTCCTGGCTGCATACATTCATTTCGGGATTGACATTGGTCAGGACTATCGGCTCTAAGAGCGCGCCCTTCCGTTTGCCTCCACAGAGCACTCGAGCTCCGCCCTTGACGGCCTCCTGAACCCAGCCTTCCACCCTCTTTGCGGCCGCTTCATCGATCATTGGCCCAACGAGGGTTTTCTCATCCCGAGGGTCTCCGCAGGGTATTTTACCAACAGCTTCAACAAGACGACGGGAAAATGACTCCATCAGGCTGGTGTGAACCAGGATTCGCTGGACGGCGATGCAGGATTGTCCGGCATTTCCGAAGGCACCTTGAACAATTTTTGGGATTACTTCCTCGAGATCGACTCCTTCATCCACAATCACCGCTGCGTTCCCGCCAAGTTCAAGAACAACTTTTTTCTTTCCGGCATGCGCTTTCATCTCCCAACCCACGGCCGGACTTCCCGTGAAGCTAAGAAGCTTAAGTCGTTCATCTGTAACTAATTGACCAGCTTCAGCTCCAGAGCATGTCACGATGTTCACTGTTCCCTTGGGGAGTCTGGTTTGCAGTACAATCTCGCCGAGGAGGAGCGGGACTCGTGCCGCAGTTGAGGCCGGTTTCAGGACGATGCTGTTGCCTGCCGCTATGGCTGGACCAATCTTATGAGCAACAAGGTTAATCGGGAAATTGAAGGGCGTGATTGCTGCAATGGGACCAAGGGGAAACCGTCGTGTGAATCCAAATCGGGATTTGGCGTGAGGTGCGAGGTCGAGCGGAATGACTTCACCCCCTATTCTCTTTGCTTCTTCTGAGGCGGTGGTAAACGTGAAGATACTTCTGTCTACCTCTATCCGAGCGAGGCTGATTGGTTTGCCCGTGTCAGACGTGATTAAACGAGCAAATTCGTCCTTCCTTGCCCGAATCCCCACGGCGATGTCCTGTAAAGCAGATGCTCTCTCGAAGGCCGGGAGGCCCTTTGTTTGCTGAAAGGCCTCACAGGCGGAAACAATGGCGTCATTGATGTCTGCAGACCCTGCCTGGAATACCTCGCCCGCCGTCTCCCCGCTGTACGGGTTACGGATGGGAAGCGTCCGCGCAGAACTTCGCCATTCTCCTGCAATGAGAAAACGAGATGACTCCATTTGCATTTTTTCCGCG
>DAIPLH010000008.1:10587-13809 GCA_036769325.1 Bacteroidota bacterium | reverse complement strand
CCGCGGCTCTCGACCCTCAGGCACCAGGAGGTTCACGGGTTCTGTTTTCTCTTTTGTGCCTTCGTGCCTTAGTGATAATATTCCTATACAAGCAACTCGCGCAATTTACCGAGCAATTCAGCCCGGTCAACAAGGATTCTCTCTCCGGAACGCCGCACCTTCACTTCGATCTTTCCGTTAGCGAGGTTCTTGTCCCCGACGATTACCTGAATCGGCATGCCCAGCAGGTCAGCGTCTTTGAATTTTGCACCGGGGCTCGTTTCCCGACGGTCATCATACAGTGCTTCGATTCCTGCTGCAGTGAGTTCGCCGTAAACACTCTCGGATGTGTCGACAACATTCTGACTCTTCATCGCGACCGCAATGAGATGAACGGCGAACGGCGCGAGTGGCACGCTCCAGATAATCCCATGTTCATCGCGGTTCTGCTCGATGTGGCATGCCACGATCCGTTCGATACCGATGCCGTAGCTCCCCATGATCAGGGGATTCTCTTTTCCCTTTTCATCTAGGAACTTTGCGTTCATGGCTTCGGAATACTTGGTCCCGAGCTTGAAGATATGACCCAGCTCGATACCCTTGACGATGCGAAGTGAACCGTCACCATCAGGACTTCGTTCTCCCTCCTGAATCATCCGGAGGTCGTGATATCCGTCTATTTTGCAGTCTCTTTCAAGATCAATATTGGTGAAATGGTAGTCGGTTCTGTTTGCGCCGCTGATAAACTGGTTTCCACCCTTCAGACGGTTATCCGCGAGGATAGTGAAGTTCTTGAGCCCGACCGGTCCAATCGATCCTCTATCGGCGCCCGTCAGAGAGGCGAGCCGTTCTGCTTCGATGGGCTTGACATCAGTGCCGAGGACCGACATGAGTTTGGATTCGTTGAGCTCATCGTTTCCCATCATCAGGACGAGGACGTTCCGATCGCCCCCCTGGTACACAACAGATTTGGCGAGATAGGAATGATCCACCTTGAGAAAATCCGCCAGTTGATCGATTGTTCTGATGTTGGGTGTGTGAATTTCCTTAAGTGGAGGATTTTCCGCGTGGCGGGCAACAGGCGAGACCTTAGATGTTGCCACTTCGATATTGGCAGCATAGCTTCCGTCGGCGGAAACGGCAAGCATATCTTCGCCGACCTCTGATTCGACCATGAACTCCTGCGACTGGCTTCCTCCCATTGCTCCGCTCGATGCACCCACGACGACCACTTTAAGCCCGCAGCGGGCAAGGATCCGCTTGTATGCCTCGGCGTGAAGTTCGTAGCTCTTGTCAAGATCATCCCATGTAGCGTCCAGGCTATAGCTATCCTTCATGAGAAACTGTCTGGAACGGAGCACGCCGGAGCGCGGGCGCGGCTCATTCCGGAACTTTGTTTGGATCTGATACCAGATCTGAGGCAGATCCTTATAGGAAGAGATGTGGTTCTTTCCCAGCCAGCAGATGACTTCCTCGTGAGTCGGCGCCAGGACCAGTGGGCGGTTTTTCAGGTGATACATGGTGTCACCAAACGCGGCGACTCTGCCTGTTTCTTCCCAGAGCTCGATCGGACTGAGCGCAGGCAGGTGAAACTCCTGTCCGCCTATCCGCTCCATCTCCTCGCGAACGATTGCTTCTGCCTTCCGGAGCGCCCGATATCCAAGCGGCAGGAACGCGTAGATGCCCGCAGCGAGTTGACGGATCATTCCGGCACGAATCATGAGAATATGGCTCGCGATGACGGCGTCCGAGGGAATTTCTTTTACGGTTGGGATGAAAGTCTTGCTAAATCGCATGGAGAAAAAAAGTTAGTGGCTAAAGGATTACGGATTTCAGATTACGGATTTCGCATTACAGGAAGATGCGGCAAACTGAGCAAATTAACCCCAGCTGTCTTTTTCAATTCAAAATTCAAAATTCAAAATTCGAAATGCGTCAACTCCCCTCGATTCCAGGTAGCTGAACGACGGCAAACTCAGCAAATCAAACCCGGCTATCTTTTCAATCCGCAATCCGCAATCCGAAATCCGCAATGGTTTGTGCCCTCACGAGGACTTCCGCCAAGAAGACGGCGGATAAACTCCCCTCGATTCCAGGTAACTGAACGACGGCAAACTCAGCAAACCAAACCCGGCTATCTTTTCAATCCGCAATCCGAAATCCGAAATCGGCAATGGTTTGTGCCCTCACGAGGACTTCCGCCACAAAGACGGCGGATAAACTCCCCTCGATTCCAGGTAACTGAACGACGGCAAACTCAGCAAACCAAACCCGGCTGTCTTTTCAATCCCCAATCCGCAATCCGAAATCGGCAATGGTTTGTGCCCTCACGAGGACTCGAACCTCGATTCCAGGTTTAGGAAACCTGTGCTCTATCCCGTTGAGCTATGAGGGCGGGGAAAACCGGAGTGATTTCGTCGGTTTTGCCGGAGCAAAACCTCCGTGGACAGTCAGACGTGAGCCATTCTGGTAACCAAATTGGCAACCACCAAGCCGCTTCCCGAATGTTGAATGATGTGAGTTGCAGACTGTAAGATAAAAAAGGGGGGATGAACAAACAAGAGCAGGATCTATCCCGGGAGTGTTAAGGGTTGATGATCTTGCGGACCTGGTGATTGTATGTGTCACAGATGTACAGCGTGTTTGTCACGTCATCAAACTCCACTCCCGACGGGTCCGGTAGGTTGTTTCTGCCCCCATAAGAATCCGGATCTTCTCAAGAGACTGCCACTTCCCATCGAGAGCAAGCAATCCTCCAATCTCGAAATAACCTGTGGCAACATCGAACGACTTGGCAATGCCAGACCATTCTTCGAGGTAGCGGAGCCCGGTCCAACCCGAGACACTGTTGTCGACGATGAAAAGATCGCGGCCTTGTTTTTGCTGGCTATTCAAGTCCAATTAAATCCTTGCTATTCTTCGTAAATCTCCCTTCGCTGAACGGACATCAGAACAAGACTTCCTAATCTGGTTGGGGTTCTCGAAATAGGACGGAGGCTTTCGCTTTCATTTCAGTTAGTCTTGGAGAGATTCAATAAGTGTCCGCGCATAGGCAGCAGCAACGATTGCCGCGTACATATGCCATGCTTCATCTTTCTTATCGTCACAATAGTCACTGACACCCCTTATAACGGTGTATGGTTGATTGTGGGTCCACGCGGCATCGGCGATCCCCGAAGACTCCATCTCAATAGCAATGACATTGTGATCTGCTGCCAGTTTGTCTCTGAGCTTTGGGTTTCT
>DAIPLH010000008.1:7424-10577 GCA_036769325.1 Bacteroidota bacterium | reverse complement strand
GCTCACCTTCTTTTCTGTTTGGATCCTCTGGATGATCAATCTCCTTGTACTCATCATTCTCGAACGCAAATAGGAGGTCGGATTTCGGCCTTTCTGCATTTTCAAGCGCTCGACCCTTTTCTATGTGTTTTTTCCATGGATACTTTCCTGACAATCTTTCCGCTTCGAGCTTCTTCACTTTTCCCAAGATTTTTCCAGACGGCTTCCCCACATTGCTACGCACTTGTATTTTGTTAATCGTCTCACGGAGGTTATCGTATTGAATTATCCCTTCCTCGTTGGCAACTATGATGTCGCCGCGCCTAACGTGCTTGTTCGCATCACGAGGCCTCGGAATTCCACCAGCGATTCCCACCATTAAGATTTCCTTGACGTTTTCGAAACTCCTAATCAAGTTCGTGCACCCAGCTGCCGCCATGTTGTTACCGATTTGCTTAAGGAGGGTGACGATCACCCAGTGGACCCCCAAACCATCTGCAGAAGGAATCTTACCGACGACATATTCGTTGGGATCAGCTGGAACGCTGTAGTTGGATGAGTCCTCCAGCATTATCTGCATTGCAGCGAACTCGCAGGGCAGCGCTGTAACTATTCCTATAGTGCAGGCCTCTTTGGAGAACTGTCCAGCAATGGAACTTGCAATTGTGCTTCCATCAAAAAGTGACGCCGAGCCCCCAAGTCGCCAAGCCTTTTTCAGCAGGACGATTGCATTATCAATCCCGGTGAGATCCGTTCTCGTCCCTGGTCGCATCGGATTTGAGCCCAAGCGAACTGCAATTTCTACAAGCTCTTTTGCCATTGCTGGATGTTTGGCTCGGATCTCGTCAGCGACCTTGGCGCATAGAACAATCATTGCCCTGTTGACATCTCCCCTGTCAAACGGCAGTCTGTTAAGTATCTCCGCTCCATCCCCAGATCCCCTAAGAATATTTGTGCAAACCTGAATAGCCCTTGCAGTCAGTTCTTGAGGCAGCAAGGAAAACAAAGGATCATCTTGAATCACATCAAGCTCCTTTGCCATTCTTCCAATTGTTGCTTCAGGGATCACTGGACAGACACATACTTGGTAACCACACTGTGGACAGAGTCCAGGGTATCTCCTCAGGAATTCGTGCTCAAAATCAAATGGCTTTCTCTGAACACCTGAAGTGATCTGCTCCTGGACTATTAGGGCATGTTCATTTGCAATTCCCATTATGTACGAAAAAACATCAGCTGCTTCTCCTGCAAAGTACTTCGGGTGAGTTTCAAACACTCTAACGGCTTCAGACAGTTCTCCGATTTCCTCGAAAAGACTAACAACACTCCATGATGTGTTCCTCAAATCACGAGGATAAATACCGTTGAACATTTCCTGCCACTGGTTGAGTGACACGGGCATTGAGTGTTTATTCTCCAAATACATTCCTCTCAGGGCAGGATGGTTAACAGTAGCCAAGGTCCCCCCCGCTTGCTTGCAATTCTTTTCCACATGTGGTCGCAGGCGGCAGTATGGGCACACTTGAGGGAATTTTCTAAAGATCAGGTCCTCGGCACTTCTTACGCCTACTTTGGCTAAGAGCGGAAAGTACCAACCCAAGGCTTTGCACAAAGCATCTTCGAGAGAGACATCCTCACGGTTCTTCTTCTTCGAATGCATCGTCAACATTCCGCATACTTCAACAAGATGAGACAGGGTCACCGATACCGGTCTCTCAGCATTCTTCTCACTATATATGTGAGCCACCATTCGGTAGAGATCGTCAAGCCTGATTGAATGAGAAGAAGGTGTGTCACTTGACATGATGTTTCCTCGCGGTTGGAATTATCGGTCCGGCCACTAAAGTTGTGCTATGGTCGTTGGTCATCTGGACCGCCGATCTGCCATTGAACTTGAGCGTACAGGTGCAGTAGTTTAGTCGCTGAAATGTCGGTTCGGGGAGAAGAAGGTCACCTGCCGGTAGGTTGGATCACTGGATGTAGCAGGTAGCCCGTTGGAATATGCGTATTCAGGCAACTATTTTCAATAGCCGGGAACCCGGGGTTGGAATGGGCTCAGAAAGCCCTGTCTTTGCCAGAAACTCGTCGTTGAGTGGGGGTTTTTCAGACGATCTCCCCGGAGGAAGGGTGAAACCCCCCGCTTTGGGAGTTGCTATCGAGATTTTTCTTTTTGGTTCAGAACAAAAGCCCCAAGGTCAGTTGCAATACTGCAGTTGGTTGTTTGTATACGGTTGTTGCGGAGACCAGTCCACTACTCGCCATGAGGTCATACTCAGGCTCACTGACCATGTAGCGAAGCCCAAGGATTACACCATCAATGCAGAAGCCTCCGCTCATCGAAAAGGCGAAGGTGGTGGCTGATGATGATTTCTGAACGGCTGACACTCCGAGACTCGACAAAGTCACCTCTGGACTGTTCCCAAACAGAAGGCCGATCTGCGCTGCACCAAACACCTGACCATTTGAGGATGTATTGCCATAGAATTTGAGGCCTGTCATCGCCCAGACAAGTACCCACGATCCAGCATCCCCCTGAAGACCCGTTCCGCCGAGCAAACCGTCTAAATCCATACTATTTATGGATAGGTCGACACTTGTGAGCCAAGCAAACCCGGGCGTAAGTTCCATTGAGCCCTCGATGCCAACGCAAAAACCAAGGTTGGCTGCTCCACCGCTTGAGGCACTTGTTGATCCGAAATCTCCGACGGGGACTGATACTCCAGCAAACATACAAATCCCATTCCCATCTAATACCTGGCCGAGGGGCTTTTGCCCTTGAGGAGATGGGTACTCTTTGCCGCTTACCTGCTTTTCATCCTTCACAATCTTCTCCACCTCACTCATCATGTACGCATGAACACTTCCGTCAGCAGTCCTGATCTTTACTGTCTTTTCAGGGAGTAGCTCAACAATTGTCCCCTTTATGATACTCCCGTTCTTCAGATACAGAAGATCACTCGATTGAGCAAAAGAGACCGAGGAAGAAATGATGATGAAGAAGATCAAACACATGGATTTATTTGCGATCACTGCTACCTCCAAAATGTGGAAACGAGGTAAGTAGAAAATCCAGGTTGAGGGAGCAAAGCGTAGTTGCGTTGTGGTTGGCTTGAAGAGGTTCCCAAGTGACCGCTTCAAGAAATGAAGATTTGAGAATCTGTTACTTCATCAGAA
>DAIPLH010000008.1:5811-7414 GCA_036769325.1 Bacteroidota bacterium | reverse complement strand
ATCCTCTTCGTTTCCACAAAACTACCTGCCTGCAATCGGTAAAAGTAGATACCTGATGCCAGATTACTGCCATCGAAAGTTACCGACTTGTATCCAGCCTCCTGAGATCCATCTACCAGCCTTGCCACCTCTCTGCCAACGACGTCAGAGATAGTGAGCGTTACATGAGTTGTTACCGGTAGCTCATAGCTGATCGTGGTCACAGGGTTAAACGGGTTTGGATAGTTCCCGATGAGCCTCAGCCTGCTCGGAGTTACCTCAGCGAATGATGCCTCCAGAACATCGAATTCGCCCCATGCGGCATCAAATTCCGGATCAGCCGTGGCCGCGTCCACTTGGCAGTTAAATGTGACGGGGTCATAGCAGCCAGCTGGGTTGACGAGAGATATCGTATGTTGTCCATAACCGGCCGGCCGAACCTGAAGTCGGCCGATGGTGTGAGTCCCGTTGGTGATCAGCTCGACGGGGTAGACCGTGCCATCAAGTTGGAACTCGACCGTTTCACCGGCATATTCGGTGGAATTGAAAAGCTTAACCATCGCTTGAGCAGCCCCATTCGCATTGCACTTTGCGTTGAAGAAACTGATTGCCTCGCAGGGGACATTGCCACCCGTTGTCGAATCCAAGGCAATGGCATAGAGAAAGGCATGGGGATCGGTGGGGCTTCCGCCAAGAATCGTTGTGCTGACATACAACGTATTGCCGTCGGGTGTAAATCGCGGATGGTGTACAGGAACCACGCGAGGTTCGGGATAGAAAGCTCCTGGCAAAGGCACCGTCCACAGAAGCTGGCCGGAGCCGGTGCTGATCGCCTTGATGAATCCCACATCGCCGAATGTCAAGACGCCCCCGGTCACCACTATGTCATTCAGTGGACTGGCTGTGGGGTGGTACATGATTGTGCCATCCTGGTATTCCCAGTTCGGCAAAAGCGTGTTGGGATTGAACGCGATGATGCGGCTGGTATTTTCACTGTAATAAACGATACCGTTGGGTCCAACATCTGGGGGGGTCATGCCACTGATACTGTTGCCGTGGTAGTACCAGAGGCTGTGTCCGTCGACGGGGCTATACGCCTCAAGCACCCAGCCGATGCCGCCCAATGCCCTCATATGGGTAACGTAGACTGTGCCGTCGGGTCCGACGGCGGGCTGAGTTTGTTGCTGGCCGAACGGGTCATCCTGCCCCCCTATGAGAACAGAGAAGCGTAACGAACCATCTGCGAGCGAGAACGCCTGAAGGGTGTAATCATCCACAAAGGGCTCGGGCACGACGTACATTTGCTCGATCGCGCCGCCGACTGTGCGCGGGCCGAGCACGGTTTCGCCGCCGATCCCCCCATACCAACTGATGGGCGGAGAACCAGGATTGCTCCAGAGCAGTTGTCCATTTGGCGAAAGCGAGTACGCGCCAAGGCCAAAGTCATTGGCGAAATAGATGTTGCCGTCAGGTCCGATCGCAGGTCCTGAATGAACACCCTGCGTACCGCCATCAGTGAACTGCCATCGCTCAGTCCCATCGGGATTGAGCGCCGTGATGCGCTCGATGCTGCCGACGTAGATCGTGCCATCAGGTCCAACCGCAGGCGGGACGTAGGCATACC
>DAIPLH010000008.1:0-5801 GCA_036769325.1 Bacteroidota bacterium | reverse complement strand
CGCCCACTTCAGCCCGCCATCGGGGGAGAGCGCGAACACAAAGCCATCGCTCCCGTGCACGTAAATCGTACCATCAGTCGCCAGCGCGGGCCTCCACCAAAGATTTTCGACGTCCGCTTCGAAAGCCCATTGCACGCGGCCATTGGATTGACGTAGTGTAACGGTTAGATCAGATGTGTTGCTCGCCCCCCCGGAAGTCACCACTTGCAATGTAACCAAGCCGGTTCCGGATTGCTCGGGTACATATGCATTAATCCACGTGTCATTCCAGCGTGTTACGATTGCGCTTTGACCATCTATCAACACCCTGCTCGTACCTCCGCCGCTTCCGAAACCCGTGCCAAAGATTCGTAAGCGTCCACTCTGTGTAAGCGTGTCGGCGGAAATGGAATTAATTTGCGGCACTTGCGCGCTGGCGGTCGCGGCGGTGATGAAAAACACCGCTGTCAGAATGAGATCCATCCTCATCAGTCGCATCTGGATTATTCCTTTCTGTTTGTAGATACTGTCGGGGTCAAGAATCTGGTCAAGCGGCGCTTCCGTCAGGTAAGTCTCATGATGCACCTCACCATCTGGTGGGATGGAGGGAAAGAACGACTGGAGAACCGACCCGTGTATGGAGGGTCACACGGTGCCGACGATTCCTCTTCCTGAACTGTCGTATTCGTGGATCGACGTTACCCACGTGTCTCCTGTCGCATTTTTACTTCAACAGCATCATCCTCTTCGTCTCAACAAAACTCCCCGCCGTCATCCTGTAGATGTAGATCCCGCTGGCCAGCCTTCTGCCATCAAAGGTGACTGACTTGTATCCCGCCTCTTCCTGCCCATTCACCAACGTGGCCATTTCCCTTCCCAAGACGTCAGACACAATGAGCGTAACATGGGCATCAACAGGAAGCTGGTAGCTGATGGTGGTCGTTGGATTAAAGGGGTTGGGATAGTTCTGTGACAAGGCGAAATCCCTTGGGATATCTATGACCAATGCTGGATCGTCTTCCGTCGGTGAAACACCATCGAAATCCAAAACCTCTCCGCCAGGAAGTGGGATTACATAGTTCGTCAAGATTCCCGTTGTCCGGTCCAGGGTCCGAGCCGGCACGCTGGTTGCATCGGTGACGAGGAAAGCGATTGCCCCTATACAAGGAGGTCCGATGTGAGTGAAGAATGCCTGGCCGTTGGTGTTCGTCTGGGCAACGACGGTTTCGTCGAGCCAATAGTCATCGAAGAAGTGGCCTGTGACCGTCACGCCCGAAAGCCGGTTCCCTGCCTCGTCGGTCACTGTCACCTTGGCCTTCACCTGGACGTTGCCCTGGTCACAATAGGCAGGGCCCTTCCCCTTCATTTGAATTCCTCCCACGCGGATGCAACTGGTTACGCATGGTTCCCCGGGAACCAGACGCACAAGTCTCTGCCCGCTCTGGCCGATGATCATCCGTGCCAGGATTTCACCGCTGGCGTTCAGCGGTCCAATGGCGGTAATGGGGCTTCCTCCATAGGCAGGCGATACGAGTGTCGCGACTGACTGGGCGAGTCCATCAGGACCATAGGCAATCATGCCAATGCCCTGGACGGTGGCCGTAAGGTCCCCCGCGTCATTGATCGAGCCGATTCCGTACGAACTCAGGTGCCCGGTTGGAAGAAATGAGACCTGTTGCCATGTTCCTTCATGATGGTACCGGAACGGATAAACGAGGTTCTGTCCTCCAGTTGTGACGAGGAATCGTGCCTGGTCCCCTGCATCGTTGATGCCAACGCCGGAGTTCTCCACACTGAATCCTGAAGGGGCGGCAGGCAGAGCGGTCACGCTGCCCGGGTCATCAAGGCGATACCAGAGACCATATGTGGCCACCGTTCCGCCGGGACTGATCCCGAGCGGCTGCTCATTCGGAAAACCTAGAGCGGACAAATCAACCATTCCACCCGCCTCTGTCCACAGGAACGGCGCTCCACTCGGAGGAAAATTCTGTGTCGTTGACCAGCCAACCACCCGGCCGAGATCGTCGATTCCCGTAGCGGTTGAAATTGTCTTGCCCGGAAGATTTCCGAGGTCGATTGCGACGTAGGAATCGCCGACGGGCTTCCAGACAACTGCATGGGTTGTGGTGTAGATGTAGCCTGCTGAGCCACAGATCCAGCCCTGATTGTTTATGCCGGTGAGATATATGTCCAAAAGGCCTGGTACGGACGGCAACACGATCCGAACGCCATCTTTCCACACGACAGTTTCGAGGGGAGGCAGACAGGTGGACCCACATCCTGTGTCCAGATACGAGGTCCCAATGACATCACCGGCATCGTTCATGTCGACCCCGAATGAGGCGGTGGCCACAAGGTCTACGGTGTAGCTGTCTGGAATCCCCTCCGCTGAGCTTGCCGACTGCTCAGCTGTATAGCGTTGATCACTCCCCTGCGGAGAGGAGAAAGCAACCGAACCGATCAGGAATGCAAACACGGAGCATGACAAGATGAAATACCTCTCTGCGAACAGGATATTCATAACTCCTCCAAGACTTTGATGGAATTAATCGACCTAAGGCAGTGGTGCTCTGTTGCCTGAGGCGGATTGCAAGTCCAGCGGACCCTGCAATTCAATCTGCTATTTATGATCCTTACCCCCTTCTACTACCAAAACATATGCCATCCCCTAAAAGGAAGAAACGCAAGAAATGCAATGGGAAGGGGGACTACAAACCTCGTTGGACAGATTCCTGGATTCTTTTTCCGAGAACTGCAAAGTCCGTAGTCAATAATAAGAATAGAGGCTCGTGCAGGATATACCTCCAAAGGATGAAAAAGGAGTTAATCCTTGGGACGATCAGCGGCTCAATGGCATGCCCAATTCAGGGCACCCTCAACCTATTCACCGTCTCATGCAACTGTTCCGGCTGCAGGTGGCTATAGACCTGCGTCACAGAGATGCTGGAATGACCCAGGAGCTTCTGAACGGCATACAGGGAGACCCCGTCCTGTACGAGCCAAGAAGCAAAGGTGTGCCGGAGGCTATGGAAGTGAACCTTTGTACTGAGGCCTGCCAGTTTCGCATGCTTCTTGAAAACCTTGGCTACGTGCCACCTGGTCAACTGTCGGCCTCGAAGATGGAACACCAGTTCGCTTGAGACTCCCTCCTTCCTTCTCGCAAGAATCGTGCATAACTGGTCGCTCATCGGTACCACCCTGTTCCTCCTGCTCTTCGTGGTGAAGGTATCCGAGTTCCGAATATGGATAACCCTCGATACCGGGTCAATATCAGTCCATTGAAGTGCAGTGAGCTCTCCGAGACGGAGCCCGGTTGAAACGGCGCACATGTACAGGGCCTTCAGGTCTTCGTTCAAAACAACCTTCATCAGTTGCCGGAAGTCGTCCTTCGAGAGATACGAGGGATGGAGTTCTCTCGTTCGTGGTTTCTCCACCTTTCGAAATGGATTGTTCCTGATGCACTCCCATCGCTTTGCCGTCTCAAAAGCACTGGAGAGAGAAATGTAGTACTTCCTGGCGGACCACTCAGATGCTTCCGACTTTTTCCGTCTCAGGAAGGTTTCAATTTCACGGATGCCAATGGAGTGGAGAGGCAGGTCGCCCACTACGTTTCGAAACTCACGGAGAGCTGTCCGGTAGGTCTCCGTCGTGTTCGGTGTGTGTATGCCCCGGGAGTATTCAGTGAAGTCATAAAGGAATTGAGAAAGTGTTGCACGTTTCAGTTTCGCCTGGCGTGTTCTCTCACCTTCTTTGAATTCACGGATGAACTGGAGAGCATCAGTCCGCCGGTTGCACCTGGTTGAGACCTTGTGCTTGTATCCGACTTCATCAACATACCAGAGGTAGTAGATCCCGTTGGATCGTTTGGAAAGGAACATGGCAACCTCCTGCCACGCAGGTAGCACGAGGTAACCACATTTGTAACCACCTATTGCGGAGTGGATGAAAATAAAGGGGAAATGAACCTCGATTCCAGGTTTAGGAAACCTGTGCTCTATCCCGTTGAGCTATGAGGGCGGGGAAAATGGCCAGTGCAGAATTACAGGCGCCGTGAGGAATCCGGAAGCATTGATAAGATAAAAAAGGCGGGAAGAACAAACAAGAGAAGTTGCTCCCCTGATTTCGCGCATCAAGGGGGCTGTCCCTGACTGTCCATTCAGAGGATTTCCGGAAAAGAACGTGGAATATTCCTCCATACAAAAAGCCCCCAGGATTCCTCCCTGAGGGCTCTGATGGTGTGCTCACGAAAATCCGTCCAGTTACTTCATCAGAATCATCCTCTTCGTCTCTACGAAATTACCTGCAGTCATCCGGTAGACATAGATTCCTGACGCAACGGTCGCCCCGATTTCATTCCTTCCATCCCAGACTGCTTCATGATTGCCTTCGAGCTGTTGCTCATCGACTATCGTTCTGACCAACTGCCCGAGCATGTTGTAGACTTTAAGACTCACCCGCCCCGCTTCACTGAGTCCATAGCTGATCGTAGTCGACGGATTGAACGGATTCGGGTAGTTGCCCGCCAGACCGAGGACGGGCTGGCCGATGATCCTGGTCTCTGTGGGAAGAACGTTCAGAGCCTGTCCTTCGAGAACATCGTACTCAGCCCAGAGAGCATCCCACTCAGGATCAGGCGGGGCATCGACCTGACAATTGAAGTTGACAGGAGGGTAGCAAGAAGCTGGATCCTCAAGAATGACGGTATGGGAACCCATGCCTCCATGAGGAACAGTCAGTCTGGCGACGGAGTTCGTTCCATTGCTCAGGATATTGATAACATAGTCGTCACCATCGAGGTCAAAGGTGATAGTTTCACCGGTCCAATCGCCGAGCAGCTTAACCATACCCTGAACAGTACCATTGGTGCTGCACTTTGCATTGAAAAACCTGATTTCATCGCAGGAGATTCCCGGAACAGACACTGCAAATCCCTCATAAGCATATGCAGAGCCTGCATTCTCTCCGCCCACATCATCCCAGAACGCACCGACAAGGGCGTGTTCATCGGTAATCGAGACCGACCACCCAAACTGATCATACGGAGAACCATCATCGGCGAGGAGTTTGGTTTGCTGTAGCCAGTTCGATCCATCATATTGATAGATGTACGCAGAGCCGGCATCGTCCCCATGATCATCATCTCCATATGTTCCGACAAGCGCATAGTCACCGTAGATCGAGACTGAAGTCCCAAACCAGTCGTAGATCTGACCGTCACTTGCGAGGAGTTTGACCTGTTGCAACCAGGCCGATCCATTGTTGTGAAACATGTATGCAGCACCGTCACCCCCCGCATTGAGCGCTCCGACGATGGCGTGGTCACCGGAGTTCGATACCGACCAGCCGAAGTAATTGCCAATAAAGCCGTCACTGGCAATCAGTTTGTCTTCTTCTGTCCATGTCGAGCCGGCACGATGAAAGACATATGCAGAACCGGCATAGGGTCCATTTTCATTTTCGTAAGGTGCCCCAACAACAGCATAGTCATCCGCAATCGAGACCGACCGTCCGAACGCATCAGATTCGAACCCGTCACTTGCGATGAGTTTGGCTTGCTGATCCCAGCTCGATCCGTTGAAATAAAAAACATAAGCTGCCCCGGCGCCGTTCCCATTCACATTGCTCTCATAAACCGCACCGACAAGAGCGTAGTTCCCGGAGATCGCGACTGAGTAGCCAAAGTAGTCATTGGTGGCACCATCGTTGGGGGTGAGTTTGGTGTGTTCCACCCAACCTGAACCGTTGTAATGGAAGATATAGGCGGACCCGGCGTTGGAGCCATTGTCATCGTCACCGTATGCTCCGACAATAGCGTAGTCGCC
>DAIPLH010000212.1:3464-5694 GCA_036769325.1 Bacteroidota bacterium | reverse complement strand
CTCAGGCGGGAGGTCAACCATCTCCGCATAGGCCCGGTTCACATAGACGAACTCTCTCTCACGATTGCAGCGGGTGAGCATCAACGGAGTCGTGTCAGTAATAAGCCGCAATTGTGTTTCGGCTGCGCGCAGAGCTTTTTCGATGCGCTTGCGTTCAGCAATTTCTTCGGCCATGGCGTCGTGGGTTCTGCGAAGATTAATATCACGCTCCTGAATCTGTGCAAGCATCTGATTAACGGCGTCTGCAAGGAGGCCCGTTTCGTCGCCAGAAATCCTGGTTGCACGCAGCGAGTAGTCCTTTTTTTCCGAAACCTGCTTCGTTGTTTGTGCGAGGCTGAGAATTGGTCTCGAGATATTGTCTTCCAGTAATGTCGCAATCACAAACGCCACCGCAAGCGCACCAAAAAGAACCAGAAGAGCGATCTCAATATAGGACTGGAAATGCTCCTCCTTCCTTTGGAGATCAGTGTTGACATAGATGGTCCCGATCCGGTCCTTGTTGAGCATGATCGGCTTGCACACGATCAGGTGATCCCCCTCGTACCAGATTCCGTCCTGAACAGGTATAGGCGGAACGGGATTCTGTCCGACATCACGTGCATACTCGGCAAAGACTTTCCGATCCTGATCATAGATGGCCGCTGTGACTATGTTGCTCTCTGTTGAAAGCGATTGGAGGACCCTCGAAGCATCGGTAGGGTTTCCGAAGATCAGCGCCGCATCGATGTTTCGTGAGATGATGTCGGCTTTTGTGGAGATGTCGTTGACAAAGATGCCATCGTAGGTGACCTGCTCATATGCGAAAAGACCGGCAAATACCAACCCCACGGAAAGAAAAGTAGTCGTGAGTATTGCGAGCTTGAGCTTCGTCCGTATCGATGACCGCCTGAAAATATTCATATTTCACCAGCCTCACATTGAGTTGACAATCCTCGCAAACCGGAGCAACTTCGAGCTTATGGTGACACCCGAATCCTTCAGTGCCTGCATATTGATCTCAAAACGCAGCTTTCCCTTTTCTACATAAAAGCTGATACACCCCCCAAGATAGGTAAATCCATCGATCTCGCTTACGGTCAATGTTGGCCATCCCTTCAGGCGGCTGAGATGGCTTGAGTAGCTTTCCCGTTCAGACATGCAGAAGAACAACGCGTGGCATCGTTTTACGTGATCGATCGATTCGAACTGAACCACGCTGATTGGTCGGTCCCCGATTGTTTCCCCCTGTACAACCTCTTCCAACACCTTCGCGAACGGGTCTGTCCCCAGCACGCCGACAACAATCGGCGATTGCCGGTCCGCAAACACAGAATCCGGCCACTCCGTGAATTCAAGAAAATTCAGGAGATACAGTGCTTGTAACCTGTACGCGAGGTCTCTTTGAGTCTGTGCACGACCGCTTGTTGTGGTAAACATTCCAAGGAAGGCAATGCACACCAGGACGCTCGCCCTGCGGGCCGGTTCTCCTGTTATTTTACACACGGCGGGAATCAGTTTCAATCTTCATTCTCTCACAAAGAAACGGATATCTTGCCAAACACTTCACGGCCGATTTGTTCCCGACCTGTCGGTGACCCGAATTCCACATGGTTTTCAAGGAAGATATTCTGAACCAGGACAGAAATTTCAATGTTTTGCGTCGGGTTCCATCCAAGCCTGCAGTCAAATGTTGAATAAGAGGGGATAAATGCTGTTGTATTGGGCAATTTGTCCACATAGCGGAAGAAGAGATCGATTTCCAGGCTCAGCACATCCATTGAGGATTGGACCACGACCCTGTGCTTATGGTCATTTCCTTCGCCCATCCCTCCGCTTATGTCCATGCTCCACGGTTTCAGCGAAATCATCTTCTGAAGATGGCTGTATCCCCCCTTTATCCCCCACCAGTGAGCTAGCTGAGTGCTCAGGACAAGCTCTCCTCCGTAGGTTGCTGCCTCAAGCCCGTTCTGTATCGTGCTGGGCGGACCGGGCTCAACACTCCGCACATCATCATAGAGATTGTAGAAGAGTGTCAGGTCCACCAACAAATCTTCACTCATCTGAGTTCGGTAGCCGGTCTCAAACGCGACGAGCTTTTCTGAAACAAACTCGTGCCCGCCGGCAATAGTGTAGGGTGGGACTCCCGGAACATAAAGATTCAGGTCAATGCGGGATGGTGTCCGAACAGCTCTTGTCACCGCTGCCCACAGAAACTGCTGGGTGGTTACACTCCAGCCAATGGAAATCCGCG
>DAIPLH010000212.1:0-3454 GCA_036769325.1 Bacteroidota bacterium | reverse complement strand
TGGTGACTTTGGTTCCCAGTGTTAAATTGAGGTCGTCCGCCAGACTGAGATCATCCTGAATGAACCCGCTAAAACGGGTGCCACCCACTTTTTCCGGCAGGAACGCCAACGCTGGTGAATTGATCACACTGGAGGTGCCGGTTCTTATACCAAGACCCCAGCTTACCTGATGGATCCCCAGGTCGACGTAATGTTCCAGTTCGACGTCGAGGACACGGCGGTCTTCGCCGAAAACGTCTGGCATTCGACGATGGGTGTAATCGAAATAAGACCTCAACATTATCGAGGAGGTGGCGGCAAATGAATGGTCCCACTTTGCGAGAAGATTTCCACCTTGCATCGTCGCCATATCCTGCATGAACTGATCGGCTTCAGTGTGGTAAAGATCGCCCTGGACCGTGATGGCGTCGTCCGGAGAGAAATCACAGTCTGTCCGGAATCCACCCTGGATACCATTCCAGGCATCGCCTGCCTCCGTGCCGCTGGATTCAAATTCAGTCTCATCCCTGTCGAAGTACTTTACATAGGCTCGATAAGACGCATCCTCTCCCAATTCTCCACCATAACGAACTGCTCCCGATACGTTTTCCTGAATCCCTGCTCCCGCGGAAATGTAGAACGGTTCTGACTGTGTGGTGCGTGAGCTTTTGGTGATGATGTTGATGATCCCATTGACCGCATTCGTTCCCCACAGCGTTCCGCCAGGGCCCGCAATGACCTCAATCCGGTCGACGTCCTCCAGCAGAACATCCTGTACATCCCAAAACACTCCTGAAAACAAGGTTGTGTAGACGCTCCGGTCATCAATAAGAACCAGAAGTTTGTTGGTGCTTGTTGTGTTAAACCCCCTCGAGCTGACCGCCCATTGTCTGGAATTGATCTGCGCGACATTGAGCATCGGCGACAGGCGCAGAGCCTCCGGAATACTCCTTGCGCCCGACCTCCGGATCTCATCACCCGAAATTACTGACACCGCCGCCGCAGCTTCAAACAACCGCTCTGAATTCTTACCAAGGATCGTGACATCGATATTCATGAGCTCTTCCAGTGAAAGTTTCTTCAGCCATGCAATGGAAAGAGTATCGTCGTTGTCGTCCCGGGCAACTGATGTGCTCACTGACAGCCCAACCCCGAGAATGACCACTATCATGTTTTGTACCGATAGTCTTTGCAGCATGTGTGCCACCTTCTTAGGTTCCAGATTTGGGAAAGCTGGAAGGAGAATTCAAGCTGTCTTCAATCTGATGGTGTTTGATTGCAGGAATTGAGTTGAGATCAGAAAAGAGAACAAGAAGTGATTGAAACAACGGGGGAGCGTGTGATCTGTGTTACAAAGAGGCAAAGGCAGTTCCTTCCCTGGTGGTAACTGGTTGCATGCTCCACACACTCACAAGACTATAAGGCCGCAGCAATTCTCATGAAATGCTGTTCTGTCAATGCTTGTTGAGATCCGAGCGAATCTTTCCCAGTACGACAGGAAGATCGTGCTTGACCGTGCTCTTGCAAACAAACCCGTCCGCATGAACCAGGTTTGCAAGACGCCTGTATGTTTCTTCCTCATGGATTGTCACGAGAACAACTTTGATTTCGTGATGTTGTTCCTTGATGATTCTCGCTGCTTCAAGACCACCCATGCCGGGCATGCTCACGTCCATCAAGACGAGTTCCGGTGAAAGAGTTCCCGTCAGAGCAATAGCTTCAAGGCCATCTTTAGCCTCCGCTACGACGTGTATCCCCTTGAGCGTGCGCAAGTAGGTTACCAGACCATTTCGAAAGCCTTCGTTATCGTCAACTACCAGGGTTGAAATTTGAGCACCAACCAATTAACGCCTCCTTCTCGGATTGAACACAAACTGTCGAAACGAAAACGCAATGCCAATACGAGGATTCAAGTAATTTGGCGGGAAGGGATATAGAGGAGTTACTCTAGGGAAAAGACACGAGCAAACAGAAACCCTTACCCTCTTTGTAATGAGAGGGCAAGGGGAAACTACTGGTGTTTTTTCGAACGTCTTCCTCCGGGGTGGATCACCCCTACAGGAACCTATCACAGATTGAACAGCACTCCGGCGGTTATGACCAGGAAGTTGGCATTTTCCTCGGTCCCCGGAAAGCTGTCGAATTCATAATTCAGGAATACATACCTGATATCGGTGACGAGCTTAGCGGTTTCCGCTCCTATTGGTAATTCGAGGCCTCCGCCAAAATGCCATCCGAATTCCTGCTTGGTCTCATCCCCGAAAACCTCCGTACTGCCAGCAGGGGGCGTGTATTGGAATGTGGTGTTGTACCACCCGGCGCCAATTGCGCCGTAGGCGATCGGGACAGGGTAGATGAGCCCCGTTACCATTACCGGCCAGCTCGTTGCCTCGATAGTTCCATCGTTGGATTCGTCCTGGCGGAAGTTTACTGAGGCTTCGACCCCCAGTATCGCAGCCCGGACCCTCATGGCGACACCACCCATGAACCTCATACCATCGCTATCATGGACCTTGTACAGGCCCACCTGCGGCCCGAAGCTAACGCCCGACTGCATGTCCGCCTTATCCTGAGCGGCAAGGGGAAGAGCACAAATGACAATTAGACCAACTATCAGAAAGGTACGCGCCTTCATGTTTGCCTCCTATCAAGAGATTCCACAAGACTTCCTGCAAAGAAGATATTCCAACGGGCCTGATTTGCAATACAGCACCACTCGTATTTCGTACTGTAGAGCAGTCCCCTTAGTACTTTGCCCGTAGTGGTCGTTTTCCCTGATTACGCCCATTCCCTGATTGTCACTTGCAGGGTTCTTCACTATTCTGGTTGTGGTAATTCAACAATCTAAGGTGCCAGATGAGGAACCGCTTCACCGCGTGGATGTTTGCAGGGAGGATGAGATGGATTCTGCTGGGGGTTCTGATGTTCATCATCGCCGTCCGTGCCAGCCTTCCATTTATCGTCAAGTCTTATGTGAATAAGACACTCGACGAAATTCCGGGTTACAAGGGACATGTGGATGATATTGACATTAACCTGTGGAGGGGAGCTTATGAGATCGAAGGATTGAGGCTCGACAAGGTTGATGGAGACATCCCCGTCCCGTTCTTTTCCGCCAGGAAGCTCGACCTTTCTATTGAATGGGGCGCGTTACTTAATGGCGCACTTGTGGGAGAAATCGAGTTTGAAGAGCCAAAGCTCAACTTCGTTCATGGCCCGACTGCCGAGGAATCCCAGCGCGGTGACAATGCAGACTTTATTGAACCTGCGAAAGAACTGTTTCCGGTAAAGATCAATCGTTTTGATGTCGTCAATGGTGAAGTGCATTTCAGGAATTTTCAGTCTGATCCGAAAGTGGATATCTACATCGATAGCCTGTTCGTCCATGCCACGAACCTCACCAACAGTGAGGATCTTTCGGAGAACCTTGTTGCATCGATTGATGGAAAGGGAAGAATCATGGGGAGTGGGCGCC
>DAIPLH010000211.1:0-5708 GCA_036769325.1 Bacteroidota bacterium | reverse complement strand
CGCCCGCCTTCGTAGCCGACGAGTTTCTTCGAATCCAGATCCAGCGTCATCAGCTCAGCAAGCCCGATACCGAGCGAGCGATAGAGGGAATCTCCTCCGGTGAACTCCAGAGGAAAGACTGCCACTGTGGTCCGCGACATCTCGGTGTCACCAAGTTGTTGTTCAGCCAGGATTCTCGTTTTGAGCTGTTCAAGAACGATCTCGCGGGACAGCGTCAGATATCGTCCCTCCATTAACTCTGCATAGCGAGAGCCCGGAAGATCCAGGTAGCTGAGATAGACTGTCAGGGCAGCATTCTTTTCATTCAGAGATTCGAGGAGAGTCCCATAGTAGAACAATGCCCTTGAATCATCCGGTCTCAGCGCGGTCGCTCTGACAAGATACGTCCGGGCCTCTTCATACCGAGCGGTTTGGAAATGAATGATGCCCATATCCCTGAGTGCTTCCGGGTCATCCGGGTTTTTCATCAGGCGAGAAAGCAAGTCGCCCATGGCAACCCGGTAGTCAGCGGGATCCTCGCCATACTTGTAAGTGGCACAGGAAACAATGAGTGCGCACAGAACCGGAATCAGGAGCCGGAGTTTGTTCACCTGAGAGATTCTCCTATCCGACCAGCGGCTTGATCGCTTCTGCTCTCTTCTTTGCCCGTTCAAAATCGGGGTCATGCTTGAGGGCGAGCATGAACTTCTCCAACGCGGGGAGGTAATGCCCTTTCGCAGCGAGGTCGACTCCAGCGGCATAGGCCAGCTCGGCTTCAAGAGATCTCGTGCGGGTACCGGCCTTCATCGCAGAATCCGGCACCTCGGTTTCGATTCTCTCCAGGATTCTCCTGGCCAGTTCATCGTTCAGCTCAAAGACGTTTTCGATTTCACCAGATGCTTCAGCCGTGGCAATGATTTCACTTGTTTCGACCTTGACCATTCGCGCCGTGAGTTTCATGTTGTCGGTGAACCCGACGAAGCTTCCGAAAACCACAAGATGCACACCCAGCTGTTTTCCGATTCTCACTGCCGTTTCGGCATCGAAGTGAGCGGGATCATTCTCAAGGTCAATTTCTTCGAGAATCCACGAGATTCGCTCCCTCTCAACAAGCTTGAGTTTGGTTGCGCCGTCCAACCTCAGGAGGAGATCGTCGGCCAATCCCAGTTGCAACGGATCATAGTTCGCCCGATCATTTGAAACGAGTCTGTTGGAGAAGTCGAGTACTGCCATTGTCTGGATTCCGGGATCCGGAGCCTCAATCTGCGTGTCACCCTTTACCTGTTTCAGCGCGGCGTAGTACGAATTCATGAATTTCTGAGTTTCTTCCTCAGGGTTCAGTGCGTACTTCGGAGGATCGATGGCCACTAGTTTCGTCAGAGTCTTTGTCGCATTTTCCAGCTCATCTTTCGCAGCGTACGACCGTCCAAGCCAGTGACAGACCTGCTGTTGCTGTGCCGGCTCCATGGGCTGGGCTGCGACCTTGGAAAGAATTGAAATGGTACAATCAAACTTCCCGGCCGTATAACATTTGGCCGCCTCAGCAAGATCATTGGTCCCGGTTGATTGTCCCCGGGCGACAGAGAGGGACATCAGAAAACAAGCGAGTGAAATGAGGTGGCGATGAATCCCGAGTGATCGTCTCATGAGAATGCCCTCAACATTGTGTGTGAAAGTCAAAGTTTGCGGAGCGTGAACACAACCCGGATTTCTTTCTGCCCTTCCAGTGAAGGAGTGATTGTCAGCTCCCTCTCCTGTTCAACCATGGTGTAGCCGTCTTTCGCAACCGACAGTCTGTACTTCCCCGGTCCGAGCCTGATGACCGCCGGGGCTTCGTTTCCCATACTCTTTCCGTTCACAATGATTAAGGAGGGAATCGGATTTCCAGCGGCTGTGTTTGAAACGATGCTGACTTGCGTCTCAAAATAACAAATCAGCGTGGATGATTGACCTGACCTGAGTGTGAGCGATGCCGTCTTCGATCCAAAGTCGGGGTGTGTGAACACCACGGCATGGGTTCCGGCGTTCAAACGGAATGAGGTCCCGGAGGCGCCTGTGACCTGTCGGCTTTCTCCCCCGACGGATACGGTTCCGTTCGGCACAACTCCCAGTACAAGGGAAGCCATCGAAACCGGTTTCCGAAGTGCTAAAGAGACAGAGATGGTCTGGTTCGCGCGAATCTCCATGGTGCTGTCCTTCGCAGGAAACCCCGCCTTTTCTATTCTCAAAGGATAGACGCCCGGTTCCGCGGGGTAACTGGTGACCGGCGTAATCCCGATGAACTCGCCGTCAAGATATGCGTTGGCGCCACTCGGCGAGGAAAAAACTGTGAGAGTGGTTCCGGAGAATGACCGTTTCAGGGTAAACCAGAGACCAACGATCCCTCTTTCTGCAACAACAAGTCCGGTGTCCAGCCGTTCGAAGCCTTCCTTCACCAACCCGATTGTGTGCTCTCCTGAAGTGATCTGAAACGAATCAAGAGGAGTCTGGCCAACGAGCATGTTGTCCAGGAAGACGTTCGCTCCTGCTGGACTCGAGACGACCGAGAGGACCGGTACCGCCCGTGTCCCCTCCTCCTGCCGAAACAGAATGAGAGCGATGACGGTCAATGTGGCCGCCACGAATAGTGCGGAGAGGACAAGTTTCAACCACTTTCGCTGGTCCGGCTGTTTCCCGGTGTCAGTTTTCTTGAGGGCCCGGAGCATTTCCTCTGCCGTCTGGAATCGGTTGGACCGATCGTCCTCCGTCGCCTTGATGACAATCTTCGCCATCTCACGGGGAACCTGATCCCCGAAATCCTTTGTGGTAATCCGTTTGCGCTCTCTTGTGGGGGAATTCCGACCAGTGAGACACTCAAAGAGCATCACGCCAAGCGAGAAGATGTCACCTCGGGCATCGACTTCACCAAGAGTTCCAAGCTCCTGTTCGGGAGCACTGTATCCCGGAGAGAATGCCCTGAGTGTCGTACCCTGTGGCGCAGGCTTCGGTCCATCGGGTCCGATGGTTATTGTGGGACTCGAGGTGTATTCCTTGAGCTTCGCGATCCCGAAATCCATTACCTTTACGACGCCATCTTCCCGTATCATGATGTTCGTTGGCTTCAGATCACGGTGGATCACCCCAATCCTGTGCGCGTATTCCAGGGCCTCGAGCAGGGAAGTAAAAACCTCCTTCACCCTTCCCGGGTCCATCGGTTGCCCTCCAACCACATCTTCAAGAGTCTTCCCCCGGACATAGTCCATCACGAGGTAGTGTCCCGCCTTGTAGCGAAGCAACTTGACAATGTTCGGGTGGTCGAGCGTTGCCATGCTCTTTGCTTCGCGTTCAAAGAATCCCAGGAAATTCAGATCATCCGAATGGTCACTGGAAATCAGCTTGAGAGCAACAAAGCGGATGTTGTCCTCCTTCGCCTTATACACGATACCCATCCCACCCCTGCCCAATTCCTCGAGAATCGTGTAGTTATCGATCAACTTTCCAATCATCGGACCGCTTCTCCGCAATGGTTCATTGAAAGAACCTTACGCTGTGCCATCAAGATCATTCGCCCTCAAACTTTTCTCAGAGGATTTCAACTTCCAAACTCCCGCCCGGCTTTACCATGCAAGCGAGTCTGCATTCACCTGGCTGAAGACCGCAGATATCCTCCAGGGTTCCCTTCTCATCAGCGCCAGGTGGATCGAGATTCTGTCCGCCCGAATGAATCCTGACAGGATCACTTCCACATATTCCGGCGTGGCACTCCGCGACGATCTTCACTCCGTTTTTTTCCGCTATTTCACAGAGGGTAACCCCTTTCACGAAGGGATAAGATTTCCCTGCATTCCTGAACGTCACTGACAAACTCCCCGCGGGACTTTCCACTCCTTTCGATTCAACAGGCTTTTCCGGTTTCGGTTGCGGTGGAGCCACCCGGGTGCTGACCCGGATTCTTTCCGGAGGTTTTTCCTGCGGCGAGGCAAGAAGAAACGTCTGACGACCGGCCCGGAACACGTTGCCCGCCTCCAGTTTCAGGGAATCCCGCACTTTCAGAAAGCTCCCGTTGAGACTCTTGAGGTCCCGGGCCGCGATCTTTCCATCCTTAAACGTCAGCGAGAGATGCCGACGTGAGAGTGATGGATCGGCAGAATCGAGAGTGATATCCGGCGCCTCTCTCCCGACCACGATAGTTTTCTCCGGAAGAGGGTACCACTCCATCCGCTCTCCGCGCTGGTTGTAGTGCGTGACGGAAGCGTCTCCGTCAATCACCTTGAAAACCATGAACTGCCGACCGACACGAAGGAGATCTCCATCCACCAGGGTAAGCATTCCTCCCTCCGGAAACCGCAGGAACACGCCTGTCGTGCTACCATCATCGCGCAGGAAAATTCCATCCTTTTCATGAGAGATGGATACATGACGCTCGGACAGGAATTCGTCTTCCGGAAAAACGATATCACAGAACTTCCGACCGATTGTCGTCACGCCAAACTCTTTAAGTTGAAACTCCTCTTCCTGTACGCCCCCCGGAAGAAGCCTGACCAGGCATGCTCTGTTTTCAATGACGCTCACCTGCGACGCCTCTGCTTTCTGTGGTGAGTAAGCAAAGATGGTCGCAAGGGCCGCCAATTCAGCCGGGTTGCCGGCCTTCGGCTTTGGCTCGTCAGCAAAATCGAGATCAATGTCGAATTCCTTTTTTCCGGAAAGTTTTTGCGCTACCGCCTTTGCCACAAGCACTCCGTCGCGCAATGCTGCCTTGATATTCCCTCTGTGCTTGACTTCGCGGAACGTCGCCGGGTCCGCCGCGAAGTCAGTCGTTTCAAGGTACGCCTGACTCAGGATATCGCCTATGAGATAGACGTTGGGTTGCTGTGTCTCGAGGATTGGAGTGACCACCATTCTTTTCTTCCCGGAGGGGCCCGCTGCAACCATTGAGATCCCCAGAGAGGCAAGAAATGTTTCAGGGATATCCTCACCGATGCATGCCATGCAGTGCTCTTTGCTGAACTCAAGATGTGTTGTCTCGTTGGGGCGACCCTGAAGGAACTTCCTGTCCGTTCTGAGGGAAAGATATTCTCCGGCTCCGTCGACGGAGACCACAGCTACCGGCTCGCTGTTGGGGAGATACCGGATGTTCCCGTTCCCCGTGTACGCCTCAAAAAACGCATCGGCAAGAGCCTTGGATACCTTTGGCAGTTTGTCCCCTCTGTACGACCAGTGTACCGGCGATGAATCACCGTTCTTGACCTTTGCGTGAGACACCGCTATCACCGCCTCCGCTGCAGAGGTCCCACCACCGATAACAAGACAGGCATTTCCTACATAGAGGTTTGCGTCGGAGAGCCGGTAGGCAATCCCATCGGTGTTCCCCGGGATGTCAAACCGTCTGGGGACACCACGGCCGATTGCGATAGCGACATGCTTTGCCTTGAATACTTGTTCGGCTTTCGTGTTGTGATTCCAGGTTCTCACACCGAGGAAGGCACCGGTGCTACTATCGATACCAAGCAGCTCAATGCCGACCTGGGCAGGCACATTATTGTCACGATAGTAGCCCCTCCACGCCCGGACCATATCGTCCTTGTCAACGGCAGAGAATGCGAGCTTCGAAACCAGCCCTCCCCCTTTCGGGAACTTCATCTGATCGCCGCCGCCGAAGTCCGGAAGAATCAACTTGTCCTTTGGATAATCACGGATCCTCTTCATGATGTCGTCATAGTCGATAACAAGGACGTTAAGTCCCATCTCTC
>DAIPLH010000531.1:0-1644 GCA_036769325.1 Bacteroidota bacterium | reverse complement strand
GGTTGTGCTGTTGGGCTGCTCCCGATCATGCCCCTCACATAGAAGAGGTCAAGCCATCCGTCATTATCGTAGTCGAAGAACAGGGTTCCTCTCGTCGTCGCGACATCCCCACCCGGAGTGGTAAGACCTCTGACACCAGCTGCCACTGAAACATCCATGAACGTGCCATCGCCGTTGTTGCGAAGAAGGAACCCGCCCTCGGCGTGACTGAATGCAATGTCAAGATAACCGTCATTGTCATAGTCCCCGATTCCGAGTCCCGAACTGTTGATGGAATAGTCCGTCCCTGATTCGACGGAGACATCTGCAAAACTGTAGCCTGCAGGACCACCCGGTCCGTCGTTGCGCCAGAGGATATTGGAAAAACCGCTCAAGACTGCATCGCCCGGCACATAGAGGTCCGCGTCACCATCATTGTCAAAGTCAAACCATCCGGCCGTTGTTGCGTGTGACTCGTTAAGTTGAAGGCAGGTCAGCGATCCATCGGAACAGAGAAACTGTGAGACATTGGTGAAGGTCCAGTCGCCGTTGTTCTTGAACAGAGCATCCCTAGTCTCACGAATATTTGGCAGGCAATCGAAATGCTTGGCGAGATACAAATCAACGTAACCGTCCTGGTTGTAATCAGCCCAGGAAGCAGTCAGAGTTCTATCCGAGTCACCAACGCCAGCCTGGAACGTGACGTCATCGAAAACCACAGAACCGCTTTCAATCAGTTCATTTTTGAAGAGGTGATTCCCTCCCCATCTCGTAACGTACAGATCCTGATCGCCATCATTGTCGTAATCGACAAACACCGCTCCTGCTGTCCAATTTGGTAGATCAATCCCAACTGACGATGCGCCTTCAACAAAGTCGGGCAGCTCGTCGCCATTTGTATCACCTTCGTTCTGATAGAGCCGGGCTGGCCCTCCCATGCTCGTCAAGAACAAATCCTCATCTCCGTCATTATCATAATCAGCCCAGGCTGATCCTGAACCGTAGGGGGGTGACGGACAAACTCCGTCAACTTCATGGGTGAAGTCGACGCCCACTGCCAGGTGGACTTCAATGAACGTGGTTTGTGCATTGCTGAATGAGCAGACAAGAAGAAACAGTGCTGTTGGCATGAGGTGTTTCATCGCGGACTTCATCATCATTTCACCAACAACATCGACTTCACTTGTGAGAATCTGCCTGCTTCGCTCTCAACCGTCAAACGAAACAGGTACATGCCGCTCCCAACCACAGCTCCAATTCTGCTTCGACCTTCCCAGGTAACGTGATGATATCCGGTTGATTTGCGGCCATTTTCGAGCAATGTAATCTCTTTTCCGGAAGTATCATAGATGTCGAGTCTGACAAAGGCAGCCTGGGGAAGGGCATAGCTGATTCTGGTCTGGCCATTGAAAGGATTCGGATAGTTCTGATAGAGCGTAAACGCTTCCGGAATGAAGTCCTGCTCGTCCCCCGCGTTTGAAACTGACGTATCCAGATTTACATCGAACGCACCGTGGAATCCATCTGTTTCCTCGACGAGTGGAATGATCCGCTCTATAGCAGCAGGGTCGGAGGCCCACGGATCGCCGGGGATGTATGGATCTCCTTCGAAGTAGAGCTGGGAGATCAGCGCTTGTTTTTCCTTCTCGACACGGGTCTTGAGGT
>DAIPLH010000210.1:1021-5752 GCA_036769325.1 Bacteroidota bacterium | reverse complement strand
CACCCGCCCGACCGAACGATGGTGGAGCCATTGACGGTCGTTCGGGCGGGGATTACGCCTGCCCGCCGTCAGGCGGGGATTTCGTGTCAGCGAGATGAATCTCGCTCCAAGCTGTAGGTCGACATTCATGTCGATATCCTTGTTATCACCCGGGTCAGCGAGATGAATCTCGCCCTACACACTGCACGGTCATTTCTTGCATTCCACATACAAATTGACGCCGACATGAACAAAGTTGTCGTTGCCTCCCGTGAGACATTCCTGGATTTCTACCTGGGTCAGAGGGGCTTGTTTGATGCAAGGATCAACGCACGTTGCGTTTGCCCAGTAGGCATTGGCCATGTGATAGGCCTTGTCGATATAGGGACCGTAGTCATTGAAGGATGCACAATCGGGAACAGGCTCCCAGTAGTCCACTGTAAATCGAAGCGTGGTGGGGCATCTCGTGTTTCCCCGTGCTCCAAATTCGCCATACGCGTTATCGAAAAGTGATTCAACCCATTCATTGTGGGGAGAGGTCAAATTGGCGCCAAGGAGAGAATCATTCTGCGGCGCCATGAATGTCGTTGGGGTTGGTAGTCCTTCAATAGGAGTGTCCCCCTCCGCGATGCATTGCACCGTCGCGCGCAGCTGCACTTCCGCATTACTGCCGTTGCAGGTGAATTTCTGGCGCGTAACGTAGGCGTTCAACCGAGAGCATTGGTCAGGACAGTTCATCGCATCCAACCTGGATCGCATCTGTCTTCCAGCTTCGTCGTACAGGTGAATCATGTCAAAAGTCGCACAAGGTTCTGACATGGGCCTCAATTCCTCTGAGGCCGTTACAACAATAATGTATTCTTTCCCACACTCCAATGGGTCGGGAATTGGCCTGTCGGCAAAAATCTTCCCATTCGCCGCGTCAACCCAGCCCGGATTTCGCGATTCCTGCTGACATTGAATGCCTGATAGGGAAAAGACAGCGATGATCCATGTCAGACAACTGAGCGGTGTGAATTGTTGCTTGTTCACTCGGTCCTCCTTTGATGTGGATGGTGCAAAGCAATGGACCCCCTGAAACCGCTAACTGTCATTCGCAGGCTATCCTAAGACCAGGCTTTCTTCAATATTCTTTTCCAAATTTATTCATCAACTCTGAGCTCTCAGGCTGATGTCAGCGTAAAGACGGTAATCTCCGATCGGGCACCGAGCCGGACAGGCGGTCCCCAATAACCCGTTCCCTTGCTCACATAGACCCAGCTTCCATTGTGTTTGTGAAGCCCTGAAATGAATGGCTGGCCGATCGTGGCAACCAGATTCCACGGGAAAAACTGTCCGCCATGTGTATGTCCGGATATCATCAGGTCGAATCCCAATGGTTCAGCTTCGTACAATGTCCGCGGCTGGTGTGCCAGAAGAATCCTGGTCATGTCTAACGGCGCATCTTTGAGTGCTGCTTTCGGATCCGATTTGTGAGATGGGAGGAATTGTCCGCCACTGACATCGGTTACTCCTGCGAGAACGATTGTGGAGCCGTTCCGTCGGATGAGCCGGTGCTCATTCATGAGGACATCATAACCGAGCCGGCGCGCTTCTGCCACCCATTCCTCGGCCCCCGAATAATACTCATGATTGCCCGTCACGAAATACTTGCCGTAAGGTGCCTGAAGATCTCCAAAAGAAGCAACATCTTCACGCAGGTGCGGGACGGAACCATCTGCGAGGTCACCGGTAAAGGCGATGAGATCGGGGGTGAGCCTGGTGACCTCGTCGACAATTGTCCTGATCCAGTCACGCTTGACGGTCAGTCCTGCATGGATATCCGTGATCTGGACGAGCCGGAACCCGACGAACTCCAGCGGCAGGCCGGCGATGGGGATTGCGACATCGATGATTCCCGGCCTCTTGCGAGCCTCATAGACACCGTATCCCGTGAGCGCCGCCGCAGCGGCAAGAACGCCGACGTTTGTCGCCTGAAGGATGAACTGCCTCCGGGCCGGTTCCGCAGGCGGCATTGCCGTAACAGAGAAGAGCCGTTGGGCCAGGATGAGGGCTTGCTCTCCTCCGTGCCAGAGGAGCCAGAGCAGATCCCGGGCAATCAGCAGAGTGATAACAAGCGAAAGAAATCCGAGCGCGACATATGAGATCCACGAGAGCGGATCTGTCAGCTTCTCTGCGTAGCGCATAAGGAGGCTTGATCCAAAGGGAAGAACGAGCATCAAACCCAGAGCAATCCACGCGTAGAGCTTCCACGGCATTGTGAGTCTTGCTGTGCCGATGAGCCTCCATCCCACATAGCTGCAACCAATCGCCAGCACACCAAGCACAATGCTGATCCAGATGAAATACGTCGTCACATTCATACTTCTTTTGCCTTCACGATGAGAGGTTGCCATCAGCCCTTGCGTCGCTCATTTTCTCAGGAGGGCAAATGCATGCGTCCAGCTGTTTGTCAGGAAACCCGGGATGCACCAGAGAATGCAAAGCGGCTCGATTGCACGTGCTGCCTCTGCCTTTCCCATGTCGGCAATATCGTGCCCGAATTGGTCCAGGATTGTCTTCACTTCACTCTTTGCGTGATCATTGTTGCCGCAAATGAACATCGTTGGTTTTGTGCCATTGAAGTCAGGGTCAACCATGAACGCTCCGCCGATGCTGTTGAACGACTTCACGAAGTGTGCATCGGGAGCTAGTTTCTGAAGTCGCTCCATCAATGAGCCGTCAAGGGAAGTGAAAAATTTCAGCACCCCGTTCACCGGAGGTGCTTCAGAAATGGGGTTGGTGGTATCGATCACCGTTTTGCCTTTCAGGTTGGCGATCCCTGCAACCTTCAGAGCATTCTCTGCGGCAGTTCCCTTCGTGCAGAGGACAATGATCTCGCCAAACGTCGCCGCGTCTTCGAATGAACCAACGTTGGCTTTCGCGTCCACCTTAGACTTCAACTCAGCGTGCTTGCTGACGGTGTTCGTGCCGAGCGTTACATCATATCCGTGTTTGATAAACCCGTTAGCGAGTATTACACCAACTGAGCCGGACCCGATAATGCCGATTTTCTTGCTCATGAGCTCCCCTTTGTTGGGTTTATGAGATCGATCCGAGGGGTATCATCTGTTTTGAGGCCGTCAACCTACATCTATATGTAGGACAACTTCCGCCTCTTCAATCGTTTGACTCTTTGGGGCGTCCGCCATCCCTGCATTCATATGCGGTTTTACATGTTCACGCGATGGCATAGCTTGTCTCATCTTCACATCGATCTTCACGGACTTCAATAAAGGGAAAACTCCAATGAGAAGGTATTTGATGGCGGTCGCAGTGATCATTGCGGTCCATGTCGGAACAACCCAGGCCTATTCGCAGCAGTGGTTGCTCGGCGGAAGCATGGGTCTGTCGTTGCTTGATGGCACTGCCGGTTTTCACATTACGCCGGCGGCAGAGCTGGTTTTTAATGGCACCATGGGGGTCGGAACGGAGTTCAGCATCAATACCCAGTATGGGGTCCCCTTGTTCTGGTATCCCTATTTCAAGTACTATTTTGGCGTTCCCGGCTCAAAACTGAGACCGTATGCCAACGCGGGGCCTGTGATGACTTTCAACACACCGAATGCTCCCTCTTTCGGCGTTCTCTTCGGAGCCGGTGTCAACATCCCGATTGCGAACCGGTTGTATATCGTACCCGATGTGCAATTTGGCCCCGTTTTTGGTGTCGGTGGCGGTGAGTATCCCTTTATCCTGAGTGGCTACTACTGGGGGTATCAGACATACGGGCTGACTTCCTTCTCATATCCTAGCTCGACAGTGTTTGCGTTCTCGATCAGGGGAGGAATCCGGTACGAACTGTGAGTGGAGCAAAGCACCAAGCATCAAATCGCAAATAACAAACAAATTCGAATCACCAAAAATCAAATGATCGAATTGGATGGCTGATGGAAACTGATTGGTTGTTCGCATGCGCGCCTCCCCTCCTCAATGAGGAGGGGATCAAGGGGTGGTGATGACTTACCATGCGCGCCTCCCCTCCTCAATGAGGAGGGGATCAAGGGGTGGTGGTGTCTTACCATGCGCGCCTCCCCTCCTTTCGGAGGAGGGGATCAAGGTCTACGACTCTACCGAGTCGATAGACTCGTAGAGGGTGGTGGTGATATTCCCTGTCCCTTGCCTTTCGCCTTCTCTTCCCTTTGTGCCCTGGCGCCTTTGTGGTGAATCTCACTTGCTACTCTCTCCGAATACATCTACCATTTCTCCATGCCTTTTTTCACCACTAAGGCACGAAGACACGAAGTGGAAAAGCGATTTTGTTCTATCCCCTTTGTGCCTTTGTGGTAAATCTTTTACAGCCCTACAGCAAACCGGAGTAATTCATGCAAGACAGCACACCGGTGACCGTGAACGTCGCCATTGGATCCAGGAAAGAGGAAAGCTATGCCCTGGCACTCTCTGTCCTTACATCGCTTTTTTTCATGTGGGGATTCATCACCTGTCTGAACGATATCCTCATCCCCCATCTCAAAGCAATGTTCTCGCTGAACTACACGCAGGCGATGCTGATTCAGTTCACGTTCTTTACCGCTTATGCGGTGGTTTCGCTGCCGTCTGGTTTCCTGGTTGAGAAGATCGGGTATAAGGGAGGCATCGTTGTCGGGCTCATCACTGCGGGCATCGGTTGCCTGATGTTCTATCCGGCTGCAGGCACCCGCTCGTATCTCCTGTTCCTTGGTTCGTTGTTCGTGCTTGCATCCGGGATTACCCTTT
>DAIPLH010000210.1:368-1011 GCA_036769325.1 Bacteroidota bacterium | reverse complement strand
TTACCCTTTTGCAGGTCGCGGCAAATCCCTATGTCGCCATCCTGGGTAAACCCGAAACGGCATCGAGTCGCCTGACATTGACGCAGGCCTTCAATTCGCTCGGGACGACGATTGCACCGATGATGGGAGCTCTTCTCATTCTCGATGTGGTCTCACCATCGGCGGATCAACTTGCAACGATGTCTGCCGACCAGCTTTCAGCCTACCAACTTGCAGAAGCCGCCTCCGTTCAGGTGCCGTATCTCTGGCTTGCCGGTACACTGTGTGCCATTGCCGCGGTCATCGCCTTCATTAAGCTTCCGGTGTTCACGGCACATGCAAGCAGTGTTGATGCGGCATCGGGGAAGAGCCACGATACCATTGCGAAGAGCGCCTGGCAATACCGGCACCTGGTGCTGGGAGCTATTGCGATCTTCGTTTACGTGGGCGGCGAGGTTGCCATCGGAAGCTTCCTTGTCAACTTCCTGGGACAGGAAGAAATCGCAGGACTCACAGCAGGAGAAGCGGGGCGCTACCTCTCGTTTTACTGGGGTGGAGCAATGGTGGGCCGGTTTATCGGTGCGGCGGTGATGCAGAAAATAAAACCGTGGAAGGTACTGACCTTCAACGCCGTTGCCGCGGCCTCGTTGGTGCTCATAGCCAT
>DAIPLH010000210.1:0-358 GCA_036769325.1 Bacteroidota bacterium | reverse complement strand
GCTCTCGGTCAGCTTTGAGAAGGTCTTTCTCTTACAGAACCCACTTAATCTGGCGACCTCCGAGGTGATCTCGACTTACGTTTATAAAGTCGGGCTGCTCAATGCAAACTACAGCTTTGCTACAGCGGTCGGACTGTTTAACTCGATAATGTTTCCCACAATATTCACGCTGGCCATTGACGGACTTGGCATTCACACCGGTCAGGGCTCGGGAATCCTCTGCGTCGCGATTGTGGGGGGTGCAATCATTCCGGTTATCCAGGGTGCGTTTGCGGACAGTATCGGGATTCAGTACGCATTCTTTCTGCCAGTTCTCTGCTACATCTTTATCGCGTACTACGGCACTAAAGGATACCAG
>DAIPLH010000209.1:0-5754 GCA_036769325.1 Bacteroidota bacterium | reverse complement strand
TGCCCGAAAGTACTTTACCCCGGAACGAAGAACCGTGGTGGTCCTGAAAGGAACACAATCATGAAAACCATAACCTTTCTTCTGACAGGGATGATGATGCTCCCCATAACCGCGCCCGCCGCCTTGCCCGGCTCAACAGATGGGCCGGTCCTGTTGCCTGTGAAAAACGATCCGACGATCTCCTTCCGCCTCTGGTTCAAGGTGGGTTCCCAGGACGACCCAAAGGGGAAAGAAGGGCTCGCATCATTGACTGCCTCAATGCTTACAGATGCTTCGACAATGAACAACTCCTATGAACAGGTGTTGGACAAGCTCTATCCTCTGGCATCGAATTATATCGCTTCCACTTCGGTTGAAATGACGGTTGTGTCCGGCCGGACCCACAAGGACAACCTGAAGCAATTCTATCCGCTTTTGATGGATGCGATCCTCAGGCCTGCGTTCAAGGCGGAAGACCTTGAAAGGATCAGAAGCCAGGTCCTCAACTCTCTCGAGAATTCACTGCGCTATGCCAGTGATGAAGATCTTGGCAAGGCGATCCTGTACAGCGACCTGTTTGCCGGAACCGGGTATGGACACACGACTGATGGACTTGTCCAAAGCGTCAAGAGCATCACACTCGACGACATTCGCTCGTTCTATGGCAAGCACTTCACACGGGACAATGTCGTCATCGGGATGGCTGGCGGATATGAATCATCCGTACTGGACATGATCACGAAGGACCTCGGCGCGCTGCCGGCAACAAAGGTTGAACCTGCACCCGTCCCGAGTCCCGTGCCGCTGAAGGGGATGAAAGTAACGATCGTTGAAAAAGAGGCACCGGCCACCGCCATCAGCATGGGGTTTCCGATTGATGTCCTGAGAGGCTCGAAGGAGTGGTATGCACTTGCCATCGCAAATTCATGGCTCGGTGAGCACCGGAATTCAAGCAGTCACCTGTACGAGGTTATTCGCGAGATCCGGGGTCTTAATTACGGAGACTACTCTTATATCGAGAACTTCCCGAACGGGAGCCGGCTGCAGATGCCGCCGCAGAATGTCAGCCGCCGTCGTCAGATCTTCGAAATCTGGATCCGCCCTGTGCCCAATGAAGCCCGGCACTTTGCCCTTAGGGCAGCTCTTCGCGAATTCAGCATGCTCGTGGAAAAAGGAATGACGAAGTCAGACTTCGAACTGACCCGCGGGTTTTTGAGGAAATACGTCCTTCACTACGCGCCGACAACCATGGAGAGACTTGGTTACGCGCTTGATGATCGCTTTTATGGAATCGATGGAAGCCACCTCGAGAAGTTTCGGAAGATGATGGATCAGATCACACTTGACGATGTGAATGCGGCAATCAGGAAGCACTGGCAATTTGGGAACATGCAGATCGCCATTGTGACGGGTGATGCGGAGGGAATGAAGAACGCCCTGGTAAGCAACGCATCCAGTCCCATAACATACACATCACCAAAACCAGCCGAGGTTCTTGCTGAGGACAAAGAGATTGCAGATTTCAAGCTCTCAATCAAGGCTGAGGACGTGAAGATTGTACCGGTGGCGGAGGTGTTTGAAAAGTAACGCGGAAGTCGGAAGGGAGAAGGAGAACGCGAAAGTCGAAACGCGAAACGCGGAAGTGGGTCTTTAGACGCTTTCGCGCTCCGATGTCTCGTTACTCCTTCCGTTTCATGCGTGCCCGCGCAGTTCTTCCTGAAGCCGTAAGAATCGCAACGAGTTCACGTGCTTCTTCAATGAGCTTCTGAATCTCCCGGCTGTGACCTACACCCGTCTCCGCCAGCAGTTGTAGCCAGTACACCGATTCATCTGCTTCTTCTTCAGCAATCGTAATTTTGGAAACAAAATCTGCGGGAGACCGAGCTTTTCGGGCTTCCCTATAGTTCGCGCCAACAGAGGTGCCTGACCGGAGAAGTTGTTTACCAAGGGTCTCAGGGACCATTCCCCGAGGCAGATCTCTGACAAGGTGAATCACCTCGACAGCAAATTCTCTGGTGCGATCTGCCAAATCGTAAGGTTTTCCTCCACTTTCCATTCTTAGCATCTTCTCGCTATGCCCAAACAACTTCCGCGTTCCGCGTTTCGCGTTCAAAAAAAGCCCTAGCCAGATTTCTCCAGCCAGGGCGGTCTTAAGACTCAGTTGACTGTTACTTCATCATCAACATTTTCTTGATGTTTACGAAGTGTTGCCCGTCGGTTGAGGTCGCATCGAGTTTGTACAGGTAAACACCGCTACTGACCTGTTCCCCGGCCGTGTTCCGTCCATCCCAGACAGCTTCATAAGAGCCCGCGCTCTGCGTCGTGCCAACAAGCGTCCGCACCTGTTGACCGAGTACATTGAATACCGTCAGGCGAACATCTGATTCCTGCGGAATATCATAATGGATTGTTGTGCTTGGGTTAAACGGGTTTGGATAGTTCTGCACCAGGGAGAATGTCCCGGGAATCTCATCGCTCACCTGATTGACGTTGGTCAGGATCAGCAACTCTGTATATTTTGTGATCGTACCGGCGTCGCCGACAGCATAACCCACGACCCAATTGTTCCCACCGGCTTCTGCGGTTGTCAGCTCAATGTGGTTAAGCGTATTCCCCTGCGAATGGTCCAGGACGAAAGAGCCGAGATCATCGGACTTGTAGATGTTGCCACCGGCAGTGACATACGCAATCGGGTCTCTGTTTCCAATAAAATCATTGACATTGACCATTGAAATTGCCGAGGCAGCGATTCCGGGGCCACCGCTTGCCGCGGCCCATGTCGCCCCACCATCTGTGGACACGTCGATATCAGAGCCGGCTGCCAGCCCTGACGTTCCCGTTCCTTCGAAGTCCACTCCGAATGAATTGACAATCGTTGTGGTCCCGGAAGTCCAGTTGCTTCCACCGTCGGTTGAGGAATAGACCCGGGAATTATTCGTTCCAAACCAGCCATGAAGTGAGTCCGTCCAGCTCATCGAGTTGTTCCACCCGGCTTCGGTGCCGTTCTGTACAAGTGTAGAGGCCGTTGACCAGTTGACGCCGCCGTTTGTGGTTCGCAGAAGCGTCCATTGTCCCCCAACCGGATCGCCATAGGCGTAACCGTTCTGAGCGTCAATCATTTTTATCGCATTGATAAATGCTCCCGTCGATGAATCTGTATAGACGTCCACCCAGGACAATCCGCCTGTTTGTGTCCGCCGGATTTTTGTTGTTGCTGTTCCGGCATCATACGTCGCGGCCAGAACAACGGTCGCTGACACTGCTTCGATGGCATAGACATCCGCCCCGGCGGAGCCGACGGTGGCCGTCCATGTGTTTCCTCCGTTAAACGTCCTCAGAACTGCACCAGTTACTCCTGAGGCGTAGGCAACCGAGGTATCCAGGACGGATACCGAGAACAGATCGTTGGTGTTGGGCGCGGCCTGAGTTCGCCATGCAGCCGCGGGAGGATCAACAATTGAAAACGGTGCGTCACTGATGTCAACAATTGCGCCATCTCCGTAATGGGAGACACGGACCAGGCATTGATCTGAAGCCGTGAACGGCACGAGCCAGGGGTATGAGCCTGACACAGACTCGAGCGAACCGGCCATTCCATGAATTACCCTTGCCTTGGGAGGAACGGGGTTTCCGGTCCGTGATTGGATACTGTCGGCGATCGTACTCCAGGTAGTTCCATTATCGGTCGAGTATTCAAGCTTGACCGTATCAACAAGCGCGTCGATCCAGTTGATGGGATAGGTGGTTCCGGAATAGAGGTCTTCACCGCCATTCGGCTGATCAACTTCGACGAATGCTGACGTGACGAGGATGGTCAGAGTCCTTCTGTGGACAGGAGTCCCGTTCGGTCCCTCACCCTGAATCGTGACGACGTAGTTGCCGTTGGCAACACTATCCCATGAGACTTTCACTCCGATGGAATCAGGATAAGTGCTGAGGGTGTTACCATCCGGGAAGTCTATTGTGAAATTCGCGGGCGGGTCCACGCTGGCCGAGAAGGTGACCGTGTTGGTATACAACTTGACCCCTGGCACCGAAACGAATATATCAATCGAGTCTGTAACACCGGTAGTATCCGCAGTTTTCGAGAGGAGCATCGCAAAATCAGGGAAATATGCAGTTGTGCTCATGAAGTTGCCGTTCCGAAAATCGCTCCACACCGCCATCGATGTGTGTTCGTTTGACGTAATGGCGTCATAGTCTCCCTGATACCGTGGTGTTCCTCCACCTCCGCAGCTTGCACAATCGATCTTGAATTTTTCGGTTGTCAGCTTCTGATTCACCGCCCAAGTCACTCCACCGTCATCCGAGTATGATGCAAACACATCCGTACTGTCATCAAGCGGAGCACATTCTCTCGTATCATACCACTTTGCATAGAGCCTTCCGGTTGTCAGATCGTTCCAGATTGCAGGAGTCCACTGATGGTTCTGCGTCGGATTGGGATCGTCGTTGATCCTGACAGCAGCGGACCATGTTGCTCCCTGGTCATCGGAATACCGGCACCAGATATCAGGCTTGTTGCCATTTCCAGGCGGATCATTGGAGGCATAGACGCAATAGAACCTTCCCCTGAATGGTCCGTAGCTGTTGTCGGCTGCGATGAACGGATATGGACGTGTTCTGGAATTTTCGACGGAGTTGCGGCCACCGACGAGGAGTCCGACATAGTTTGCCCAGTTCTGTGCAGACCGTTGAGTAAACGTGGCTCCTCCATCGGTTGAAAGATAGAACGTATAGGTGGAAGCCGTAGCCGATCCGGAGTTAGTTACTACATAAACGCATCCGCCCGGAATGTTTCCGGTGAGGACATCGGGGCCAACGGCCACCATCATGCCAGGTAATGCCTGCGTGGTGAATGTCCACGTCTGCGCCCAGGATGTGCCACCATTTGTGGTTCTCCCGAAATTCCCCTGATTTGGTGAACCGGATGTCATGACCGCATAAGCATATCCCGCATATGGTCCCATGGTTTGATCTGCAGCGATCCAGCACTTGTCTACTCCCGCTACAGCGGTGAGTGCTGAGCTCCATGTTGCTCCGTTGTCGGTGGAACGTACAACCCACGCCCCGCTAATCGGGTTTTTCATGTTGAGGTAGTAAAGGTTTCCCAGGCTGTCGTACGCGGCGACCGGATCTCCGGTTGAACCGCCCGGAAACAACGGATCGTGGTCCTGCCAGCTATGTCCGTCTTGTGTGTGGTGAGTGCCGTTCGTGTTGTAGGCGGCGAAGTGCTCCCTTGGTGCAAGGGGATTGGAAACCGCATGAGGTTCGGCAAAGTCCACCCCGATGTCAAAGTTATCATACCCGTCAACGGAGGTTATGACATCGAGCGTTGGCGGCTCAATCCCCGGCCTGAAGGCTTCCGGTGGTAGCACGCCAAGCTGATTGTCAACGTTCGGATTGTCAAGCGAGCTGGTTTGCGAAAGGGAAACCAGAGGAAACAGCATAATCAAAGAAAGAAGCAGGCGTTGTACACCAGGGGTCATGTTCATATCCTCTCAGATTGTCTTTGGAAGAAGCCTGATCGAACGGTAGGGAGTTTCTTCAACAAAATGAAAACATGAACGATAATCAAGGACGGAATGTCGTAATTGATGTTTCGGGGTGGTCCGGTTTGTTTGATCGTCCCGGTTATCCTATCTTTGAGGGCAATGGACTCTACAAAAATGAAGAATTTGGCCGACAAGGAAGGGTCTGAACGGGGCGAGAAGGGAGGCAGGGATCGGGCGACACACCCGGGAGGCTCGGCATCCAAGCGAAAAGCAGGGGCTC